>JAIDUB010000053.1 GCA_029060405.1 Duncaniella sp.
TAACTGCGGCGACCCGGGTTACGAAGAACTCGGCGGCCTGCGGACGCCGGTACACATTTTGAAATAGCATATTTTGAAACAGCCTCATCTGCCTTTTGGTAACTGAGCAAGCGCTTATAGTTGCCCCGATTTGGAATCAATTCATTCATGAAGAGGTGTATTCTGGTTAAGGTCTTTAAGGACTTAAATAACTTTAAGGTCGTTAGAGACCTTGATATTAAATTTTTATTTAAGAAAGGCCGTAATGCCAATCCGGCATTACGGCCTTATGATTTATCTGACTAAGGGATTAGTCTTCGATGGCTGCCTGCGCCGCGGCTACGCGGGCGATGGGCACGCGATAGGGTGAGCAGGATACGTAGTTCATGCCAAGTTTGGCGCAGAATTTAACCGATGAGGGTTCGCCGCCGTGTTCGCCGCAGATACCTACCTTGAGGTCGGGGTTGGTGGCACGGCCTTTTTCTACACCCATCTTCACGAGCTGGCCTACACCTTCCTGATCGAGTACTTCAAAGGGATCGGTCTTGATGATGCCGTGCTCTTTGTAGAACTTGAGGAACTTGGGAGCGTCGTCGCGTGAGAAACCGAATGTCATCTGAGTGAGGTCGTTGGTACCGAATGAGAAGAACTCGGCAACTTCGGCGATCTGGTTGGCAACGAGTGCTGCACGGGGTACTTCGATCATGGTGCCGACCTTGTACATTACAGTGTCGCCCTTTTCCTGAAATACCTTGTTGGCAGTGATGTGGATAACCTCGGCCTGATTCTGGATTTCCTTGAGAGAACCTACAAGAGGAATCATGATCTCGGGATGAACATCGATGCCGCGAGCCTTCACAGCGAGTGCAGCCTCGATGATAGCGCGGGTCTGCATCTCGGTGATTTCGGGGTAGGTGATACCGAGGCGGCAACCGCGGTGACCGAGCATGGGGTTGAATTCCTCGAGAGAGTCTACCTTTGCCTTCACTTCTTCAAGTGAGAGACCCATCTCTTCGGCCATTACTTTCTGAGTAGCGGTCTGGTGAGGAACGAATTCGTGCAACGGGGGATCGAGCAGACGGATAGTAACACCGTAGCCGTCCATAGCTTCGAAGATACCTTCAAAGTCGCCGCGCTGCATGGGGAGAAGCTTGGCAAGTGCTATCTTGCGGCCTTCTACATCAGAAGAGAGAATCATCTCACGTACGGCCTTGATACGGTCGCCTTCGAAGAACATGTGTTCGGTACGGCACAGACCGATACCCTGAGCGCCGAATTTGCGAGCCTGCTTGGCATCACGGGGAGAGTCGGCGTTGGTGCGTACGAGAGTCTTGGTGTACTT
Organism: Duncaniella sp.; assembly: GCA_029060405.1. GTDB lineage: Bacteria > Bacteroidota > Bacteroidia > Bacteroidales > Muribaculaceae > Duncaniella. The sequence goes on from JAIDUB010000053.1 coordinate 1,322, forward strand.
AGCGGCAAGATTCATGATTGCGCCGAAATCGCCGTCGAGTTCGGGATCCACGGTGGGAACCTGACCGTCGTAAACGTCGCCGGTAGAACCGTTGAGCGAAATCCAGTCACCTTCCTTGTATACCTTGCCACCCATTTCCACGGTCTTGGCGTGATAATCCACCTTGATTTCACCGGCACCTGACACGCAGCATTTACCCATACCGCGGGCAACTACGGCAGCGTGGGAGGTCATACCGCCGCGCATGGTGAGGATACCCTGAGCTACGGCCATACCGCGGAGGTCTTCGGGTGAAGTCTCGATGCGGACAAGAACGACTTTCTTTTTCTTTTCAGCCCATGCTTCGGCTTCGTCGGCTGAGAATACGATCTGGCCGGTAGCTGCGCCGGGAGAAGCGGGAAGACCCTTGGCTACGACAACAGCGCGTTTGAGAGCGGCCTTGTCGAAGACTGGGTGGAGAAGCTCGTCAAGTTTCTGGGGCTCCATGCGGAGGAGGGCAGTCTTTTCGTCGATCTGACCGTCACGGAGAAGATCCATGGCAATCTTAACCATGGCGGCACCGGTGCGCTTACCGTTGCGGGTCTGGAGCATCCAGAGCTTGCCGTCCTGAATGGTGAACTCCATATCCTGCATATCGCGGTAATAGTCTTCAAGCTTATGAGCTATGCTTATGAGCTCGGCGGCGCAGTCGGGCATTGTTTCCTCGAGCGAAGGATATTTTTCCTTGCGCACTTCTTCCGAGATACCCTGAAGGGCTGCCCAGCGGCGTGAACCTTCCACGGTGATCTGCTGGGGAGTGCGGATACCTGCTACCACGTCCTCACCCTGAGCGTTGATGAGATACTCACCGTTGAAGATGTTCTCACCGGTAGCGGCGTCGCGGCTGAATGCCACGCCGGTAGCGGAGTTATTACCCATATTTCCGTAAACCATAGCCTGAACATTTACGGCAGTACCCCATTCCTCGGGAATCTGGTTCATGCGGCGATAGAGGATAGCGCGCTCGTTCATCCAGCTGTCGAATACGGCGCATATACCGCCCCAGAGCTGTTCCCAAGCATCATCGGGGAAGTCTTTGCCTGTATATTCCTTGACGGCGGCCTTGAAGAGGGTGACGAGATTCTTGAGGTCTTCAACATCGAGTTCTGTATCGAGTTTAACACCTTTCTCTTCTTTCACGCGATCCATGATTTCCTCGAAGGGATCGATGTCGGCTTTTGATTTCGGCTTCATGCCAAGCACAACGTCGCCATACATCTGCACGAAACGACGGTAGCTGTCCCAAGCGAAGCGGGGGTTGCCGCTCTTTTCAGCGAGGGAAGCTACGGTAGCGTCGTTCATACCCAGATTGAGGACGGTATCCATCATACCGGGCATGGAAGCGCGGGCACCCGAACGTACTGAAACAAGAAGAGGATTGGCGGGATCATTGAATTTCTTGCCGGTAAGAGCCTCGACGTGAGCTATAGCTTTTTCCACATCGCTCTTTATGAGCTTCACTACTTCGTCGCGGCCTTTTTCAGTGTATTCTGTGCACACTTCGGTAGTGATGGTGAAGCCCGGAGGAACGGGCATACCGAGAAGGTTCATTTCGGCGAGGTTAGCGCCTTTACCACCAAGGAGATTGCGCATTGAGGCGTTGCCTTCAGCTTTCCCATCTCCAAAAGTATAAACTCTTTTCATTGATGATTTATGTTTTTAATTTAATAAATGTATTATTCAAAGTTATCAGTCACGGATGGGAGAGATTGTGCAAAGATAATATAATTTCGGAGATTTATAAAGGATTTTCAAAATTTTCCACATTAATATTTTCATCAGCGTGTTTCGTGTTTTAGCATCTGACCGGATACCGGGATGACATTTGAGTAAATGGGGAATAGGAATTGTTTATAATTGTTAAATTTTCGGCTTAAATGCGGAATCTCATTGATAATTCGGATATTAATGCCTATATTTACGAAATTATTATTTATAACCCCATTATTTAACCTTATGGAACTGCGTGACTCATCCCCGGTAAATGCCGAAGTGCAGCGGGATGTAACCCTCAATGAATCGGCACCGGCTGATGCCGTGAAAGTAGAAACCGTGAATGAAATTCAGACTGAAATACCGGCTGAAAATGATTCGCCCATGACCCGACAGCAGATTTTGGATCGCCTTACAAGCGTATCGGAAATGGATGCTGCAGAAATATCTTCGGAAGAAGTGGCTCGTCTGAAACAGCAGTATTATCTGCGCCGCGGCGAAGAACATGCGGCTGAAACTGATTCGGAAGAGGCCTTCACTGTTTCGGAGACTGATGAAACAGATGAAACTTTCAAGACCCTGCTCAATAATATAAAGGAAAAGAAAGCTGCTTATCGCGCGGCTTTGGAAGCAGAGCAGGAGAGAAATCTCGAGCTTAAAAAGGGTATTATCGCCCGTCTGCTCGAATTGAGCGACGATACGGATAATGTGAACCGTGTGATAACGGAAGCACGTGAACTTCAGGCTCAATTCAAGGCTATCGGTGAGGTAAATCCCACGAGTTCAAGTGAAATATGGAAGCAGTATCAGGAAGCATGCGAGCGCTTCTATGATCAGCTTAAAATAAATAAGGAACTGCGTGACTACGACTTCAAAAAGAATCTCGGTGAAAAAGAACTTCTGATCGCCGAAGCATCGAAACTCCTTGTAGAGGACGACGTTGTGGTAGCTTTCCGCCGGCTTCAGGTGCTTCATGACAAGTGGCGCGAGATTGGTCCTGTTACGAAGGAACTGCGTGAGGACGTATGGAACAGATTCAAAGATATATCGGCCCAGATCAACAAAGCATACCAGCAGTTTTTCGAGGAGCGTAAGGCTCGCGAGCGCGCAAATGAAGAGGCAAAGACCGCACTATGTGAACGGGTGGAGGCAATGGATTTCGCTTCGCTCAATTCCTATTCAGCATGGGATGAGATGACCCGCAGTATACTCGAAGCCCAAAATGAGTGGAAGAAGCTCGGATTTGCCTCCCGTAAAAACAACAATCTTCTTTTTGCGCGATTCCGTGCCACTTGTGACAAATTCTTTACTGCAAAGGCTGAATTTTTCAAGTCAATGAAAGACGCCCTTGCATCAAATATGGAAAAGAAAACAGCCATGTGTGAGGAAGCTGAATCGCTTAAGGACAGCACTGACTGGACCAAGACCACCAACAGGCTTGTAGCTTTACAGAAAGAATGGAAATCGGTAGGTCCGGTAGCCAAGAAGTATAGCGAGCCGTTATGGCGTCGATTCCTTGCCGCATGTGACTATTTCTTCGAGCAGAAAAAGAAGAATACCACCGATGCCCGCAAGGTAGAGCAGGAAAATCTCAAGGCCAAGAAAGGAATCATAGAGGAACTCAAGGAACTCGAGAAGAAAGAACTCGACCGCAACGAGCTGTTGAAATCGATACGCGATCTTCAGGCCCGCTGGCAGCAGGTCGGGCATGTGCCTTTCTCGGAAAAAGATAAAGTATTCAAGGAATATCGTGCTGTAGTAGACCGTCTTTACGACAGTCTCGGTGCCCGCGACAAGCGCAAGAATACCGAGAATTTCACTTCGATGATTGATGAAATGGAAGGTGATTCGCAGCGTCTGTACAGAGAGCGTGAACGCATCGCCCGCATTTGCGAGCAGCGCCGCAACGAGCTTAACACCTACGAAAACAATCTCCTGTTTTTCAACTCCAAGTCAAAGACAGGCGAGACTATGCTGCGTGATCTCAACCGCAAAATCCAGCGCATCAAGGACGATATCGCTGAACTCGAAGACAAAATTAAAATTATCGACACCAAGCTCCGGTAATTTCGGAAGGTGTAATCACCATGAATGGCCCGGCAGAGCATATCTGCCGGAGCCATTTCGGCTATAATGATTTGTATTGCCCTTGTAAGAATATCAAGGGATAGGTCAACGTTAAAGGCAAGATATGTCATTAATCACCAAGAAAGGTAAATACGGCAGATTTCTGCATAATATTCTCACCTTCTTCGACTTCATTATACTCAATGGAGTCTATCTGCTCACATGTGCCCTGAATCCCGGAGTCGGGGAGTGGCATATGCGTTTGGTATGGCTTCTGGTGAATGTAGCCTACATTCCTTCGGCCGTATGGTTCAGCACTATTCACAAGGTACGAACCATACAGATGGACAGGGTCATGGTGAGCTCGCTCAGGGCTGTGGGTGTACACGCCCTGCTGTTTATCACGCTGCTCTATATAATGGGTATCGACAGTCTGCCTTGGAGAGTATTCGCGGAATTTTATACCACGATAGTTTTGCTGTTCCTCCTGTGGTGGACGGTATCGCATTTCGTCATAAAACGGTACCGACGCCGCGACAGGAACTATTGCCGAGTAGTGATCGTGGGCACGGGACCTACCGCACTTCGTTTTTATGAGGAAATGCAGAGCGATGCCGGCTTCGGATATAATTTCCACGGATTTTTCGATGATGCGTGCCCCGCTGATTTTCCTTACAAACATTTGTATCGCGGCAAGCTCGACCGTCTTGAGGATTATATAGTGGCCAATTCTATCGAAGAGGCATACTATACCTTGTCGGGAGAGGATGAACATAAAGTAAGGAAAATAGTGCAGATGTGTGACAATCATATGGTAGATTTTCGCTTCGTACCTCAGATTTCACGCTATCTCAGCCGTCAGTTCCATCTTGAAAGCATGGGACAGATGCCGGTGATGGTCACACGTAACAACCCGCTCGACAGTGTGATAAATTCCACATTGAAGCGCGCATTTGACATTTTCGTGTCAGGCACGTTCCTTCTTTTTTCACCTCTGATATTTATCCCCGTTGCGATCGCTATAAAAATCAGTTCGCCCGGCCCGGTATTTTTCAAGCAAAAGCGCACCGGATACCGCGGTAAGGAATTCCTATGCTGGAAATTCCGCACGATGCGTGTAAATGATGCCGCCGATTCCAAGCAGGCCACACGCGATGATCCGCGCAAAACCAAAGTGGGGGATTTCCTGCGTCGCACAAGCATCGACGAGTTGCCCCAGTTTATCAACGTATTTCTCGGAGATATGTCGGTGGTAGGCCCGCGGCCGCATATGTTGAAGCACACTGAAATATATTCCGGTCTCATTGAGAAGTATATGGTGCGCCATATTGTCAAGCCCGGCATCACGGGTTGGGCTCAGGTAAGAGGATATCGCGGTGTCACGGAGGAACTGTGGCAGATGGAGCGACGTGTGGAGCACGATATATGGTATATCGAGCACTGGACCTTCTTTCTTGATATAAAAATTATGATCCGTACGGTTCTCAATGCCATAGCCGGCGAGGAAAACGCATACTGATATGCTACCATCCCAACTTTCAGAACAAGAGATAAAGGAACGCGCCACAGGATTACTGAGGCGCTTTTTCGGCTATTCGTCATTCCGGCCGCTCCAGCTTGACATCATCACTGATGTGGTGAAAGGTCACGACCTTACGGTATTGATGCCAACCGGTGGAGGAAAGTCGATATGCTATCAGATTCCCGCGCTGCTCGGCAGCGGATTCACTATAGTGGTGTCGCCGTTGCTTTCGCTCATGAAAGATCAGACCGAGGCGTTGCTTGCATGCGGTATTCCCGCCGCATCGGTCAACTCCATGCAGAGCGATGAGGTAAACAATGATATACTCCGAAAGCTGTCGACCGGAAAAATCAAGGTGCTCTACATCTCGCCAGAGCGACTGCTTCTGGAGCTTGACCGTTGGAGCCGCGATCTCCCCGTAGATTTGATTGCGATAGATGAAGCGCACTGCATATCGCAGTGGGGGCATGATTTCCGGCCGGTTTATACTCAGCTCTCGAGAATCAAGGAGGTATTTCCTGATGTACCTGTAATGGCTCTCACGGCTACCGCCGACAGGCTGACCCGTGACGATATTTCCGCCCAACTTCGACTGTCAAATCACAAGTCCTACATCGGTTCATTTGATCGCCCGAATCTGTCGCTCAAAGTATTGGTTAATCCCGGAAAGACACAAAAACTTAACATAATTTCCGCCCTTATAGAAAAGTACCGGTTCGGTGCCGGAGTGGTCTACTGCATGAGCCGCAAAGGAGCCGAGTCGATGAACAAAGAACTTACCGAGAGGGGATACAAGTCGGCGGTATACCATGCCGGACTATCGGCCGATGAGCGCAATACCACTCAGGAACTGTTTGCCAACGACCGCATTCAGGTAGTGTGCGCTACCATAGCATTCGGCATGGGTATCGACAAGAGCAATATCCGATGGGTGGTCCATAATAATCTTCCCAAAAATATTGAATCCTACTATCAGGAAATAGGCAGGGCAGGACGCGACGGTGCCAAGGCTGAGACGGTAATGTTTTATTCTTACTCCGATGTAATCACACTTCAGTCATTTATAGATGCCGGCGCGCAGAAATCTATCAACGCAGAGAAACTCGAGCGCATCAAGGCTTATGCAGAAAGCAATGTGTGCCGTCGCAGAGTGCTCCTGAGTTACTTCAACGAAATACTGCCTCATGATTGCGGCAACTGTGACGTATGCACCAACCCTCCGGTGAGATTCGACGGGAAAATCGTGGCCCAGAAAGCGCTGAGCGCTGTAGTCAGAACCGATCAGAAGGTGGGAATAACCATGCTGATAGATATTCTTAGAGGCATGTCGGGGAGCGAACTCGTGTCAAAAGGCTTTCATCTTATAAAGACTTACGGCGTAGGGAGGGAAATGAGTTTCGGGCAGTGGAACCACTACATTTCACAGCTTATCCAACTCGGAATGCTTGAAATCGCCTACGAGGATCATAATCATCTCCGCGTGACCCCTTATGGCATGCAGGTGCTGAAAGGTGAAATAGAGGTATCACTTGCCAAGTATGTCCAGCCTGATACGGCCTCAGGACGACGTACTAAAAAGTCACGTTACGAAGAAACCCGGAAACTTTCATCAGATGATCTGCTGCGTATAAATCTCGTCAAGGCTCGTGAAGACCTCGCCAAGAAAGAGGGTATCGCTCCTTATCTTGTAGTCAATGACCTCGTGCTTGAGTCTATCGTGAGGCTTAAACCTTGCGACATGGAATCATTTGCGGCAATCGAGGGTATAGGTGAGCGCCGTGTTATAAGGTATTGGAAAAAGTTTGTGGGTGAGGTCAGGAAATCTCTTGGTCTCAGCGGCGGAGGACTTTCGGCCGGTGCGACTGTAAAGGAAACACGCTGGCTTCTCGAAAAAGGATTCTCTCCGGCGGAGATAGCCGATATCAAGGGCGTAAAAATAAATACCATTTACAATCATATCGCAGAACTCATCGATGATGATATGTATTCGGATTTCTCGAGAATCATTACCCGCCGTGATTATCTCAGGGTGATGGATGAATATGAAAAGAATCCTGACACCGCCACTGAGAAGCTTAAAGAAGAAATGCAATACGGCATTATCAAAATCGCTCTCGCTGTATCGCGCTATCTGATCCGACATTAAAAATGATTGCGGAATATCGCTCACCTTCAGGTGATATCTTAATAGGCACGCGGGGCGGCTCGCTTGTATTATGTGATTTTGTAAACCGCAAGGGCGATATACAAAAGTCGATAGAAAAGACGCGCCCTGATACGTCGCGTGCCGACGAGAATTATGTAGAGGAGGTTAAAAGGCAGCTCTCGGAATATTTTGAGGGGCGACGCCGGGAATTCGATTTATCACTTACACTTTCGGGCAACCAGTTGGAAAAGAATGTGTATAAAGCGCTCCTGACTGTCGGTTACGGTTGTACGGCAACATATTCCGATATTGCCGCGCTTGCGGGCAGACCCCGTGCAGTCAGGGCTGTAGCGTCGTGTATAGGGCGGAATCCCATGGCAATAATAGTACCATGTCACAGGATAATAGGCAGTGACGGGAAATTACACGGGTATGCCGGTGGCGTAGATGTTAAGCGTGAACTACTTACATTGGAGGGTTCACTATCTTGTTGATAGTAACCCTGAGATCGGAGATAAGGGCTGCAAGAGGTGTGAGAATAGGGGTGAACTGCTGCTGCTTTACAGGCATGAACAGTTTGAGTCGCCCCGGATGGCACTTGATATGGATATCAGTACCGAGTTCCATAGGTTCGCCGTCAAGATGCACAGCTCCGGGTTTATTGCGTGTGATTTTGAGTTCGGGGGTTCGGATTGTATCAATAAGTGCGTTCTTTTCAAGCATTCCGGTGAGCAGGTCAACACCTACGAGAGCCGTGGTAAGCGTGTTGCCGTTATGAATCACCGTGACATCAAGCAGTCCGTCGGTGATTGACGCGTGAGGTGCTATATATGCATTGTTACCATATTGCGAAGCATTGCACACGGCAACGAGAAATGCTTTTTCCGATAAAACCTTCCCATTTATCTCTATGGTGTAGAGCTCGGGCTCGTAGTTGCGGTATGTTTCAAATGTACTTTTAATGTATGTGAGCTTACCGCGGCGTTTCTGTCGCGCGAAAGCCGCGCTGACGGCCGCGTCGAAACCCACACCGAAGGTACAGAAACACGGAATATCGTTGACGGTCATGTAGTCGGCCGGCACACTGTTTTTCTCCGTAATCACCTCCAGCCCTTCGCGGATTCCCACCGGGATTCCAGCATGCCGGGCAAGTCCGTTGCCTGAACCGCAAGGTATAATTCCTAAAGTGACATCGGTGTCGCGCAGGGCAGCCGCCGATTCATTTATAGTGCCGTCACCTCCTGCTGCAAGCACAGCCTCATATCCCGCGCTTACTGCTTCTTTGGCAAGCCGGGTTGCGTCACCGTGACCCTTGGTGAATGCTACATCTATTTCCCAGCCGAGCGGCGACAATGTATCCATGACAAATCTGTCAAGGCCTTCTTTGGACGAAGTGCCGGAAATGGGATTGATTATCAGTAGCGCTTTCACAAAAAAAGACAGGTATTTTGGCGTTGTTGATAATTGTTGACTGGTAGTGGCAGGGTATCAAATTGTGATGCGGCGCGTTATTCCGCCCAGCTTGAGAATATATATACCCCGCGCATTGATTTTAAGCCTGTGGGCACCCGCCGGAACTTTTTCCGATGATATCAGTTGACCGAGTATCGTAAAAATCTTTACGGTCACTTGCTCATTGGTGTGAATATACACATATCCGTCCTTGACAGCAACATGAACGGTCGACTCAGCATCGGATGATTCCGACGTAAGCTCCACCGGCGGAGTATTGACCTCTTCCCACTTGGGTGCGGCTGCCTGTGCCGCCGTCAAGGCGACAAAAAGCATTATGATTGTAAACAGTCGACGCATAGCGGAAGATTACTCTGATGTATATTCTACTGCAAAGGTATAACAAAAAAATGTTTCTTCCTAAAATCAGCCTTTATTTTCCATTTATTAAGCGTGATTTTAGTTCAGAAACAGCATGGTACCGAAGAAAAATTTGTTATCTTTGCAGTAAAATAGTATACTATGGCTTTTGACGAAAAGAAACTTTACGGCCTCATAGGCTATCCGCTCACTCATTCTTACTCAAGAGTGTATTTCAATAATAAATTTGAGTCTGAAGGTATCAATGCCGAATATATCAATTTCGAGATACCTGATATAGGTGATTTCATGGAATTGATGGCTGAGTATCCCAATCTTATGGGACTTAATGTTACAATACCCTATAAGCAGCAGGTAATCCCCTACATGAATGCACTCGATGAGGAGGCCCGAATTATTGGAGCGGTTAACGTAATAAAAATCATCCGCAAGGGTGAAGATTTCACTCTCAAGGGGTATAACTCCGATGTGGTAGGATTCCGCGATTCGATAGCTCCGCTTATCACTGACTTTCGCAGAAAGGCTCTGATACTTGGCACCGGCGGGGCATCACGGGCGGTGGCACGCGGATTGTCGACTCTCGGTGTGGAGTCCCGATTTGTGTCGCGCACTCCACGCGAAGGAGTGATAACTTATAAAGATATTACTCCCGAGATAATGTCTACTCACAAAATCATAGTCAATACAACTCCGCTCGGAATGTATCCACATGTGGATGAATGCCCCGATATTCCATATGATTTACTTACACCTGAGCATCTGTGCTACGACTTGCTGTATAATCCTGATGTCACCATGTTCATGAAACAGGCGCGCAGCAGGGGAGCGGTGGTCAAAAACGGCCTTGAAATGCTGTTGCTTCAGGCATTTGAAACATGGCGAATCTGGAATCTTTAAACTGAACCGTCAGATGAATCAGGCAAAAAAGTGGATTTATATCCTCCTTATGGTACTTTGTGTGATTCCTGCCGATCTCACTGATTTCGGTCAGGCTGTCACTCCCGCGGTAGCTTTATTTCTCGGGCTCGCCTACGCTCTCGTTGCAGGTGAATGTCCGTATCCCAAGTTTAATAAAAAGACGTCCAAATACCTTTTACAGATTTCGGTTGTGGGACTCGGATTCGGTATGAATCTTTATGAGTCGCTGAAATCAGGTTCAGAGGGTATGGCTTTTACGATCGTTTCGGTAATAGGAGTGATGGTGATAGGCGTAGGTCTCGGATATATGTTGCATCTCAACCGCAAGACTTCATATCTTATATCATCAGGTACGGCGATTTGCGGAGGCAGTGCCATCGCTGCTGTGGGTCCTGTTATGAAAGCCGATGAGAACGAGATGGCCGTATCGCTCGGCGTAATATTCATTCTCAATGCTCTGGCACTGTTCATATTTCCCGAAATAGGACATTGGGCTGAGATGTCGCAACAGCAGTTCGGTACATGGGCCGCCATAGCTATACACGATACATCGTCGGTGGTGGGAGCCGGTGAAGCTTACGGAACCGAGGCTTTGCAACTCGCCACACTTATCAAACTGACACGTGCCTTGTGGATTATTCCCCTCGCACTTGTTACAATGGCGGTGTTTCGCGACAAGACCGGAAAAATTTCGATACCATGGTTCATATTCCTGTTCATTCTTGCCATGGTCGCCAATACTTATCTTCCTTTGCCTGAATCGTTAACTTCCGCCCTTGTATATATAGCCAAGCGAGGACTTGTTCTGACACTCTTCTGCATAGGAGCCTCTCTTTCGATGAAAACGATCAGAAGTGTGGGCGTCAAACCGATGTTGCTTGCCGTAGCGTTGTGGATCATAATAGGAGTATCAAGCTTCTTCGTCGTTAGAGCTACGATAGCATAATATATTTTTCGGTATAATGAATGAAACGCGACTGAACTTAGCGTCGGTACCACTCCTGCCGCTTACAGTCGCGTTTATTGCAGGTATACTACTCGGTCAGATTTCAGCAGGAATCATGCTTGCCGTAATTATTGGAATTGCTGCGGGCATCCTGTCATTTACCGGATTTAAATACTTGGGAATAATAACATCTGCTACAGCTACCGGTATTATCGTAAGCATTATCGGCGCTCCTGTCACGCCTCCTGACTCTTATATAGGAAGGGAGGTGATACTGTCGGGTACCGTGACGGAAATGAAAGAAGGGGAAGCCACACGTAACCTTGTGATAAAAGTTGACAGCGTTAATTGCCGAAGGGTTCGCCCGTTTAAGGTATATACGGTATGTTGGAACTTTAATCCTGAAATTTTTGCTGCCGATCATATTAGATTTAAAACCACACTGTCACGCGCCGATAACGAAACAGATATACCGCTGGAGTTTAATTTCGGTGAGTATCTTTATCGCAAAGGCATCACTGTAACATCGGTTATACAGAAAGGCTCTGATGTTTTGACGTTATATCCGGCCAAAGGATTAAGAAATTCCATAATTCGCTGCAGGCTTAATGTAGTTGATTATATCGCATCGTCCCGTCTGTTGCCGGAAAGCAAGACATTTCTCATAACCGTCCTCACCGGCGACAGTTCGTTCCTGTTGTCGTCTGAGCGAGAGACGTTCTCCCGTGCAGGTGTGGCACATGTACTCGCTTTAAGCGGTCTGCATGTAGCGATAATCACCATGGTAATATATTTGTTGCTGTTTCCGCTTACTCTTGTGAGGGCTAACAGACTTAAGGGAATAATTGCGGTAATCGTATTATGGCTTTTTGCGGTGATGACCGGACTGACGCCTTCGGTAACCCGGTCAGTAATCATGGCGAGCGTGTTTTTGATGGCTATGCTTTTGGAGCGGCGTCCCGCTCCTGTAAACTCATTGTGCTTCGCGGCTTTGTGTATTCTTGTAGCTGATCCACTCGCTGTTTATTCAATAGGATTTCAGCTGTCATTCACCGCGGTAATATTTATACTGTTGCTGGCCGGGAAGCTGAATCCGGTTAATAAACGTGTAAGGCCCGGTTATCAGATTGCCGGTTGGTTCACAACATCGTTTGCAGCGGCAATGGGCACCGGAGTGATAGCGGCGATGTATTTTCATGTCTTTCCTGTTTATTTTCTTGCCGTCAATATTCCTTTTACGGTTTTTCTTCCGTTTATACTCGGAGGCGGCATCATATTCCTGTTACTGCTGATTGCCGGTATTCAGCCTCAATGGCTTGTCGATACCCTTGATTTCATGTGCTCGTTGCTCGGGCGTATTACCACATGGGTATCTTCTTTGCCCGGTTCATCAATCGATAATATCTATATATCACCATTCCGTCTGGCGTTTTTCTTGTTTGCAATCGCGGCTATTGCCGTAATGCTGTATTTTCCCGGAAGAAAGACGGTGGCAACGGCAATCGTCTGCTCCTTGTCAGTCATTGTTTTTTCAGTTTTCTCACCTGCGACAGTAGATGATGATTCGATATACTTTCCGAGGTTCAAGCGATATACCGTAGTACTGATACCGCAGAAACCGGTTCTGAAAGTTTATACTACGGCAAGCACTCCGGATATAGCGGAACTGCACGATAATATCGGCCGCAGATATGAAACTTTCATGGTGTCAAGGGGACTGGACAGCATAAACATAACTCCGGTTCATAATCGTATCTTGTCGATTGGCGGGAGAGACATAATTTTTTCTGACCGAATGCTACCCGTTGACGCATCGGACAGAAAGCAGATGCTGATATTGACACGCGGGTTCAGCCCCATATACCTGAATGATTCTGTCAGTATGCCTGATACCGTATATCTCAGCCCGTGTCTTAACCAGAAGATTGCTGACAGATTGAAAGATTCCTTGCAATCTCACGGTCACAAGGCAGTATCGCTTAAGAATACTAATTTAGTGATAAAAGAAGGAGCAAAGCTGCCTGCCCGTTAAATACTTATCGACTTCGCTTTCCCCGATACAGCCATTATGTCAAGGCGGATAATTTCAGTGCGGTGAAAGGATTTATCGATATAGGTTAAGCCCGTTTCTTTATCTGCCGGCGAATACTTTTCAAGGAGCAGCGCAAGCGCGTGACGACGCTCAAGTTCGGATAAATCCGTCACTGCCCGACACTTGAGAATTACGCTTTCATAATTTGTCGTGAATTTTCTTGAAATGACATGAGTATCGCCAACTATCGAGAATGAAGTTAACGGGTGTGACCTGATTGCCCGAAGCTTTCTTCCTTCCGGCGCACAATGTATATAAATACATCCGCTATCGTCGTAAACGAAGTTCAGTGGCAAGCCATAAGCCTCGCCACATTCGTCGGTCATTGACAAAGTTCCGTATTCGCATGTTCTGATTATATCGAGTGCTCTTGTTTCATCAAGCAGTCGGTCTTGGCGGCGTATATTAGTTTGGTCGTAATTCCATACGCCTGAATTAGCACAACTTCCTTCTCTCATAATCTTAGAGTTACGACGTGTCAGCCACGTCCCGCAAAGGAAAATAATGGCGTAAAGGATTGCAGCAGCGAGTCCAATAAAAAGAAAAAGCGAAGGATTTATCATTTCTTGTCAATAGTTTCTTCAAGACGTGGGGGAATTCTTCCGTCCATATATTTCTGCCAACCGGCCGTGGCTACAATGCCAGCGAGAATCCACTCATTGGCTGTATTGAGGAATATGACGGAGAGAGTCGTGGCTACAATAATATTTAGAAATATCCAGCGCCGTAATTTCAAAGCGCCGAAATTTCCTCTTACGGGAGAGTGGGCGACTTCAAAACGCCATGCCCCGAGACCGCTCTCGCACAGGTAAGCACAATAAGCCACGAGGGTGGAAAACAAAAGTGCCTGATGTGGTGAAAAACGTTTATCAAGATGCACGAATGCCGCAAGCGAAAGGGCTGCCACCCACAATGTTGCGTGAGCGGTAGCTATGACATATCTGTGAATAAATATATTTTGTTTACGTGCTTTCTCCTGTGGTGTCATTGATATGATAGTTTTACGGTAAGAATCCTTACTTCCTGATGAAGGTAATGTTTAGAGATCGAAAAGATACAGGCAGAATGAGTTACCCGGTATCATTGTGGTAAAGTCTTTGCCGTTGATAGCAATCGGTGATACTACCGGCTTGATCATGTCGGGATGCCCGATAGTATTTTCTGCCATAGGTTCGTCAGAAGTCAGGGATATTACCTTTCCGCTTTTGATGGGTGAATCTACGCCATTGATATTCAACGTGATTTCTTGCGATTCATAGCCGGTGTTTACCACCTTTACTATGAGCCTGTGAGAATCCTTTTCAATGACGGCACTTGCAAACAGTCCGTTTTGTCCTTCCGCCCCGGTAACAGGTTTACCGACCATTGTAAGAGGCACTACATTGTCACCTTTGTAGTTTCCATACAGCTTCTGTACATGAAAACTTGTGGTGGGCATGGTATTTAAATTGTCAAACCAAATCAGATCAGGACGCCACTGCCAACCATCAACATGAGCGAAAAGCGGGGCATAGCTCGTCATATGCACAACGTCGGCATTGCGTTCGAATCCGGTCATGAGTGCGGCTTCAAGAATGGCAGCCCGGAAGTTGTTTTCTTTTTTGTCTCTGATATGGCAGGCATATTCGCCGGCGAATACTTTAGGGCCGTTTCGGTCATAATTGTCGTAGCGTGCACCCTGTTTCAGAAACCATTCTTCGGGTCGGTAAAAATGCTCGTCGACCAGATCCGCGCCGAGCCGGGTCATTTCCGGCCAGAGGTAGTCGAACTCCTTACCATCGGACTTGGGACCTGATGACCCGACAATCTTTATGTCAGGATAAGCTGCCCTGATTTCCTTGATAAAGGCTTCGAGATTTCGCGGGTATATCTCCGTCCATTGTTCGTTACCGATACCGAGATATTTCATATTGAATGGTTCGGGATGTCCCATATCGGCACGGAGCGCTCCCCAAGTAGTAGTTGTGTCGCCATTAGCAAACTCAATAAGGTCAAGGGCATCCTGAATATACTGACGTATACTGTCGAGCGGCAGCTGATCGTCAGGACGGTTCTGATACTGGCATTTCATTCCTGCATTAAGTATGGGGAGTGGTGAAGCTCCGATTTCTTCAGCAAGCAGAAAATACTCGTAGAAACCGAGACCGTAACTTTGGAAATAATCCGGATAATAGCGGTTGTTATGGCAATAGTTCCATCGGTTTTCATTGAGCGGACGGTTCTCAACTTCTCCCACAGTGTTTTTCCATTGATAGCGGGTAGGCAGATCAGCACCTTCCACTATACAACCGCCGGGAAACCTGAGCACACCGGGTTTAATA
This sequence comes from Duncaniella sp., assembly GCA_029060405.1. Taxonomy (GTDB): domain Bacteria; phylum Bacteroidota; class Bacteroidia; order Bacteroidales; family Muribaculaceae; genus Duncaniella. The sequence goes on from JAIDUB010000053.1 coordinate 16,919, forward strand.
GCCGCGAGCATTTCCACGAGATCGCGACGCAGACCATTTTCATGTCCGTTCCAAGTATCGACCGGGAAAAGCGATATATGCTCAAGATCTGCACTCTGTTCCGGTTTGCTGAGGAGAACGCGCAATGTGGCTTTATCGATTGTCTGATCAGGGCGCAAAATTGCAGTGTATTTTGCCCATTCTTTTCCGTGTACGGTAATGGAAGTGGAGGCGAGAACGGGATTGGTGCGTTTTGACGACTTATCTACCAGTTGAACGGTGATTTTAGTGGAATCGGAGTCAACGGTACGAGCACGGACACTGAACCTATATTCATTATCCTGCTTTACGCCTATCCCGAAAAAGCCCTCGTTTTCAAGGCCTGTCAAGCGACCAGGATGTCCGGGGTAAGATAGACGCACGTAATGAGGATTTCTTTCAAACGGGCCGTCTTCCATCAGAGTTACGTTGCCGAGAATGTTCCAACCCATAAAGTTTTGAGGGAACTCAAACGAACGGTTCTTCACAAGCTCACCGTAAAGTCCGCCGTCGGCCGCAAAATTTATATCCTCGAAAAACAATCCGTACATCGTAGGCTGCACCTCCGCCCCGATATTATCCATATCGATATTAAACACATTGTCTGCCGCGCCGGCATATAAGGCAACTGAGATTGCACCCAGTAAAAGATGGTGTTTCATGGTAATTATTATTTTCCAGCAAATATAGTCAACTTCTTCCGAAATACATGTAATAAATGGGAATAATAATTAAGAATGGCCCGATTCGATTGATCCGGACCATTCTTATAATTTGCTGTTACTGTTATTCTACTGTCCAAGTTTCGCCGGCGAGGGCCATGTCGCGAAGGGTAGAGAAGTTTTTGCGTGAACGGACGTCTTCGATCTGTTTTTCGATTTCTTCATTGTAAACAGGTGAATCCACATCACGGATGACGCCGATGGCAAGTGGTAAGTCGTGGCCATCCATCATGGCAAGCTGCTGATGGAGGAAGTTGGAGGGTGTGTGGGCGTCGTGGACGAGTACGTCGTTGAGAGTGTAACCGTTTTCTCCTACTTTGACTGCTTTGAGCAGGAATCCGTTCTGAACGAGTCCGTATTCTTTGTCTTTACCGAATAGCATTTTTTCACCGTGGACAAGGTGTATCGTGCGCTCGGCACGGTGCTCACGGTCGGTAATGAAGTTATGAATGCCATTGTTGAAAATGACGCAGTTCTGCAATACTTCCACTACCGAAGTGCCTTTGTGCTGCGCCGCCGCAACCATCACTTCACGTGATGTATCAAGTTCAACGTCGATGCTGCGCGCAAAGAAATTACCGCGGGCTCCAAACACGAGCTCGGCGGGGATAAATGGATCTTCAGTGGTACCGTAAGGCGATGACTTGGATACGAAACCGCGGTCGGAGGTAGGGGAGTACTGCCCTTTAGTCAGTCCATATATCTTGTTATTGAAAAGGATAATGTTGATGTCGACATTACGGCGCACGGCATGGATGAAGTGGTTACCTCCGATAGCGAGTCCGTCGCCGTCTCCTGAAATCTGCCATACTGTCATGTCGGGACGCGCTACCTTAAATCCGGTAGCGATAGCGGCTGCTCGACCGTGTATGGTGTGAAATCCATATGTAGCCATGTAATATGGCAGACGCGACGAGCAACCGATACCGGATATCACGGCTGTCTTGTGTGGGGGAATACCAAGCGTCGACATTGCTTTATGGAGGGTGTTGAGAATGGCATGGTCGCCGCATCCGGGACACCAGCGCACACTCTGGGCGCTTTTATATTGTGAGGGTTGATAAGTAGTCTGGTCCATTTTAGAGAAGTTTTTTTACCTGTTCTACAATTTCGCTTACGAGGAACGGCTGTCCCTGAATCTTGTTGATGCGCTCAATCTTAACATTGGGGAACTTGGCCTGAAGATAATCGGCAAATTGTCCCATATTCAATTCAGCCACAATTACCTTGTCATATCGCGACAGCACATCGGCTGTATTGGCAGGGAGGGGATTGATGTAGCTGAACTGAGCGAATGCCACCGGCGATCCTTGCTCACATAATTCAGCAGCAGCGGTGCGGAGATGACCGTATGTACCGCCCCAGCCGACAAGGAGCGTCTTTGAACCTTTGAGATCAATAACTTCAAGATCAGGAATATTTCGCGCGATGCGGTCGATTTTCTCACGGCGAGCCTTAACCATCTTTTCATGGTTGACAGGGTCAATGGATATAGCTCCGGTATCATAATCCTTTTCAAGACCTCCTATGCGGTGCTCGGCGCCTTCCATGCCCGGGATTGCCCAGTAACGTGACATCGTCTCGGGATCACGCAGATAGGGATGCCACCCTTTTTCAAGCATTTCTGCGCTCAGGAGCGGGGTATGTATCTCAGGAAGTTCGTCGGCCTCCGGTATACGCCATGCGCTGGCTCCGTTGCCGATGAATGCGTCACTGAGAAGTATAACCGGTGTCATATGTTCGATAGCGATACGGCATGCCTCGAATGCCATAGTAAAGCAGTCGGTGGGAGACTTAGGTGCTACCACGGCAACCGGAGACTCGCCGTTACGTCCGTAAAGAGCCTGCATCAGGTCAGTCTGTTCAGTCTTGGTGGGCAAGCCTGTGGAAGGACCTCCACGCTGCACATCAATTACCACGAGCGGTAGTTCGGCAATAACGGCCAGACCGAGGGCTTCGCTTTTAAGCGCGAGACCGGGACCCGAGGTAGAGGTGGCGGCAAGCGAGCCGGCAAAAGAAGCTCCGATAGCCGAGCATATGCCGGCGATCTCATCTTCCATCTGCACCGCTTTTACACCGAGATCCTTGCGCTTTGCAAGCTCATGAAGTATATCGGTGGCAGGAGTGATGGGATAACTGCCGAGGAACAGGGGACGACCGGATTTTTCAGAAGCGGCTATGAGTCCCCATGCGGTTGCGGTATTACCGTTGATATCGGTATATACCCCCGGCTTTGTAGCTTCAGTCTCGATTCGATATGTGGTTACTGATGCGTGGATATTGTGCCCGTAATCGTAACCGGCCTGAAGCACTTTCACGTTAGCTTCGTAGACAGCAGGTTTCTTGGCGAATTTGCCTTTAAGTATGTGTTTCGCAGCCTCGAGCGGACGGTCAAAGAGCCAGCATACAAGACCGAGTGCGAAGATATTGCGGCACTTGAGTATCGACTTATTGTCAAGACCGGAATCGGCGAGAGCTGCTTTAGTCATGGAGGTGACGGGAGCTTCTACAATCTGAGCCTTTATATCGAGCTCGGTAAAAGGATCGTCGGTTACAAACTGGGCTTTGTCGAGGTCAGCTTTCTTGAATGAATCTATATCGACTATGCACACTCCTCCGGGTTTGAGAAATTTGATGTTCTGTTTAAGCGCGGCCGGATTCATGGCAATGAGCACATCGCACATGTCGCCGGGGGTATAGGCATCTACTCCCACACATACCTGAAACCCGCTCACACCGCTGAGCGAACCCTGAGGGGCACGCACTTCGGCAGGATAGTCGGGAAATGTAGAGACGCGATTGCCCAATCCGGCTGAAATATTTGTAAAAATGTTTCCGGCGAGCTGCATTCCGTCGCCTGAATCGCCTGAAAAGCGCACTACAACATTACTGAGTGTCTTTACAGCAGTCTGGTTTACCATGGTGATTGGATAAATATTATGGTTAATTGTTAAATTTAAGAGGAAGTGCCCGGGATTCGCCGGTGAGCCTGCGTGAGCGCATTGCTATTTTGCCGTTTACGATAGTCATTACCGGCATGCGCGATAATGTGAATCCGGCAAGGGGTGTCCAGCCACAGCGCGATGTGACACCCTCGTCAGTTATCTTCATACGGCAATTTCCAATTACAGTGATGTCGGCGAAGTAACCTTTGCGCAGGAAGCCGCGGCGGTCAATGCGGAATATCAGTGCCGGATTATGACACATCGTCCCGACAATCCTTTCCTCGGTCAACGCGGGATTTTCATCGGCAAGTTCGAGCATCAAGGCAAGAGAATATTCAATACCGGGCATCCCCGACGCAGCTTTCAGCGCACCCCCGGTCTTGGATTTCAACAGGTGAGGCGCATGGTCAGTGGCGACGGTATCTATCAGGCCATTTTCAAGGCCGCGCAGAAGAGCAATCTTGTCACTGCAATCCTTAATTGCAGGATTACACTTTATACGGGCTCCTAATGCCGTATAATCATTTGAATCAAAGAAAAGATAATGAGGAGCTGTCTCCGCAGTAATCAGCTTATCCGTGATTTTTCCGGGGCTGAAAAGAGTAAGTTCGTCGGCTGTGGAGATATGGCAAACGTGCAGACGCGTACCACAGCGGCGTGCCAGTTCCACCGCCCTTGATGTAGCAGTGTAGCAAGCCCTGCGCGAACGTATCTCGGGGTGCATTTCCACCGGGACCTCCTCACCAGCATATTCAGCCTCGACAGCGGCCTTGCATGCTGCTATCGTGGCCTCGTCTTCGGCATGTATTGCAACGGGTGCCTTTATTTCACTGAAGATTTTTGAAATCGCTGATGTGTCGTCAACAAGCATGTTGCCTGTAGAAGATCCCATAAATACTTTTACACCTGCTACACGGGTATAATCGGCCGACGCTATTTCGTCAAAATTACTGTTGGTCGCACCGATGAAAAAACCGTAATTGGCAACTGATACTTCGGACGCACGATTCATCTTATCCTCGACGGCTTTCTTGGTGACTGTCGGAGGTATTGTATTGGGCATATCTATAAAAGAAGTCACGCCTCCCATCACGGCAGCCCGCGATTCGGTAGCCATGTCGCCTTTCTCAGTCAACCCGGGATCACGGAAATGCACATGAGTATCAATCACTCCGGGTATGACCATGTCTCCGTTGAGATCAATAGCCTCATCAGCATTGTCGAGCAACACGGGCGAAGGCTCACCGCGACCTATCTCCGAGATGAATTCACCGCTGATAGCAATGTGACCAACGTATCGTTCGCCCTCGTTAACGATTAGTCCGTTATAAAGAAGAATCATTTTGAATAATCGGGATATTTGGTGAAAAGGCTCGACCACTTCAGTCTCATCACACCGAAAAATCCTTCAGAGAATATTCCGGAGCTCATTTTTGATGTGCCGAGAACACGGTTGACAAACACGATCGGAACCTCCACGATTTTAAATCCGTATTTGTAGGCCAGAAATTTCATCTCGATCTGGAAAGCGTAGCCCTTAAACCTGATATGGTCAAGTGGAAGCGCACTCAGAACACGGCGGGTCCAGCAC
>JAIDUB010000054.1 GCA_029060405.1 Duncaniella sp.
TCCGATTCTTTAGCAGCCTCAACGGTGTCTTTAACACACTCGTCGACTGCTTTCACTGCCTTCTCGATAGCTTCATACACACCCGTGTGACCTACCATGTCGCCGTTTGCAAAGTTAACTACTATGAAATCATACTTCTTTTCACGTATTGCCTCGACAAGTTTGTCTTTCACTTCATAAGCGCTCATTTCAGGCTTGAGGTCATAGGTCGCAACCTTTGGTGATGCCACAAGGATACGCTCCTCACCTTCATATGGCTCCTCGCGGCCGCCGTTGAAGAAGAATGTCACGTGGGCATATTTCTCGGTCTCGGCAATGTGAAGCTGCTTCTTGTTGAGAGCCGACAGATATTCTCCGAGAGTGTTTTCCACATTCTCTTTCGGGAACAGGATGTGAACACCGGTGAATGATGCGTCATAAGGGGTCATGCAATAATACTGCAGACCGGGTATTACCTTCATTCCTGCCTCAGGGATATCGTGCTGAGTGAGAGCCACGGTCAACTCTTTGGCGCGGTCATTACGGTAATTGAAGAATATCACGGCATCACCTTCCTTGATTGTGCCGTCGACAGTAGCGTTGTTGATAGGCTTGATGAACTCGTCGGTGATTCCTTCATCGTAGGATTCCTGCATGGCTTTTACCATATCGGTAGCCTGCTTGCCTTCTCCGTCAACGAGAAGGTCATAGGCAACTTTCACGCGCTCCCAGCGTTTATCGCGATCCATTGCATAATAGCGGCCTATGATTGAAGCCACAGTGCCGGCTGACTTGCTGCAATGCTCGGTAACCTGCTCGATAAAACCTTTACCGCTGCGGGGGTCGGTATCGCGACCGTCCATGAAGCAATGGATGTAGACCTTTTCAAGACCATAGCTCTTGGCGATATCGCAGAGGGTGAAAAGATGATCGAGCGACGAGTGAACTCCACCGTTGGAGGTGAGACCCATGAAATGGATTGCCTTGCCATTGTCGCGCGCATATGAGAAAGCGCTCTTGATTTCAGGATTTTCATATATGGTGCCTTCCTTGCATGCTTTATTGATCTTTACGAGATCCTGATAAAGAACGCGGCCTGCACCGATATTGAGGTGACCAACCTCTGAGTTACCCATCTGACCATCAGGCAGACCTACGTTTTCACCCGATGCCTGAAGCTCCGAGTGAGGGTAATTTGCCATAAGATAATCCCAATAAGGGGTAGGAGTCGAGTAGATTACGTCACTTTTGCTGTGGTCGCCGATTCCCCATCCGTCGAGAATCATTAACAATGCTTTCTTTGCCATTTTTGTATGGAGTTTTATATTATTTCGTATTAAGTTATAACAACTGTGATATCAGGCCTGTTCACAAATGGAGCGGAGTAGATGTATCTTATTCCACTGGTCATTGAAACTCAGGCCGCGTGAAATGTAGGAGCGGAGTTTGAAGCCGCTCATAGGACTGACTGACAGTCGCTCGCGCGGGATGAATCTTGATGCGTATTCCACGGCTTCAAGTACTTTCTCCGGCGATTCCATCATGGGATTATGTGCGGAAACGAGACCAAGTACCACCTGCTTGCGAGGCGCAACATATTTCAGTATCTCCATCGTTTCAAGATTGTCAATGTCAAACGGCAGATAGAACTTGTCGACATTCAGCCGCTGGAGCATCTGAATCATCACGTTGTCAACCGACAGTTCGGCATTCCACTCCGGAACGATAGGATTACCTCCCGATATGTAGATTGACTTTACGAGGTCGTCGGGGAGCCCTTCAAGAGAGCGGTTGATAAGATCGATAACGCTGTCGAAAAGTGTCACGGGATCAATGCCCGAGGATATGATACGGCTGAGGAAATCGGGATTGCAAAGTCGTCCGGCCACCGTATCGTCAAGCTGTATCTGACTGCATCCGAGCCAG
>JAIDUB010000055.1 GCA_029060405.1 Duncaniella sp.
CCAGAGGGATTGTCAGGGTCACCTGTCTCATATTCATTGTAGGCCCATGTGATAGCTTCGTGCTTGGTATAATTGTAATTTTCTTTTTCAAGCGGTGAGTGTAGGTCGCGGTCGCGGCGGATGCGGCGCATCATGTCAACGGCGGGATTGTTGCGCTTGGAGTATTTTTCTTTCTTCGGCTTGATTATCACCTCGCTCAGCGCCACGCCTATAGGCGACAGCTTGGGACTGAATATTACGTCGGGCTGCGGTATCACTCCCCAGCGGCGCGTATTGTAGCCCATGGCCGATACCTCCACCGAGTCGAAATTGAGGTTAGTGCGGATGTCAAACCGACCCTTCTCGTCGGTAAGTTCGCCTCGCCCGGTTCCGATGAGGAATACGGTGGCATATTCCACCGGCTCACCCGTGACGGAATCGGTCACGACACCGTGAATGCGGGTCGATGAAAAATGCCTTGCCGCTCCCGACATGGACAGAGCAGTGAACATCAGCAGAAAAGTATATATCAATGTGTGTCGTAAACTCATTGCTACACGAAAAAATCGTACCTTTGTGCAAAATTACAAAAAAACATTATGGCTACGGAAATAGAACGGAAATTTCTTGTCACCGGCAGTGTCTACCGCGATATGGCGGTGGAAAAGAAAGTGATAGCGCAGGCCTATCTGTCGAGGCAGACTGATGCCACCGTGAGGGTGAGGCGCAGCGATGACCGCGGTTTTATTACCGTGAAAGGCCGTAACCGAGGAGCCACCCGGGGCGAGTGGGAATATGAGATACCGCTGCAGGATGCCGTGGAGATGGCTGCGCTTGCCGGTGGATGGAGTATAGAAAAGACACGCTACATAGTGCCATATCGAGGCCACACGTGGGAAGTGGATGAGTTTCACGGACGCCATGAGGGGCTTGTTGTCGCCGAGGTGGAACTTTCGGTCGAGGATGAGGCGATAGAGCTGCCTCCGTTTGCCGGAACCGAGGTTACGGGTGATCCGGCTTACTACAACTCGGTGCTTGCAGCCCGGTAGCGCGGAGAGGGCATGATATTCGCGACCCGTCGTGTCACATGTGATTGTGGCGCGACGGGTCGCGGATAATAGTAGGATAGATTACTTACGCGAGCGAGACGATAAGTTCCTTGCCGTCTTCGCTTTCATTGAATACGAGCTTGCCTTCGCGGGCGAGCCATCCAAGTGCAGCGTAAAGATCTTTTTCGGTCTTTGCTTTGGTGATTTTCTTGAGTTGCTTTACGCCGAGAGCATCGGCTTCGTTGAGAGCGACCCATACGTTTCCGGCGAGAGTGCCGATAGTTTCAGTGTTCATCTCAGTAGTATTTAATTGTTATGAAATGTTACGGAGTCGATGTCTCAGCGGTGTCATTGTCGCCATATGGTTGCCGCTGATCGCAGCTGATTACATTAACCCTTTATTTGTCAACAAATTCAGTCGGCAAAATGTTCGCCGACTGAAAATGCCTTATGAGATTATCTGTCTAATATAGCTTATTTTAGAGGAGAGCCTTTACGGTCTCGGTCACATCGGTGACATCTTTGCCTATGTAAACGGGGATGACGTTTTCGAAGATGAAAGTGTAACCGCCTTCTTCACCTACCGACTGGATAGCCTTCATGACTTTCTCCTGCAGGGGAGCCATGAGCTGCTGCTGCTGGCGCTGGATATCCTGCTCGGCGGTCTGGCGGAACTGCATCATCTTGCTTTCAAGATCCTGCATTTCCTGAGTGCGGCGGTCCTTGATGGTCTGGGGAGTGGAGGGATCATTGTTAAGATTCTGGAATTCCTCGAATTTTTTCTGGAATTCAGCCTGGAGTTTGTTGAATTCTTCCTGATAAGAGTTGCTTGAAGCCTGAAGCTGATCGTTGATCTGCTTGATTTCGGGCATTGACTCCATGAGTGCCTGAGTGTTGATTACGCCGTATTTTTGGGCGAAAACAGTCATGGGGAGGGCTATAAGGATAGCGATAAGTATTCTCTTGAGCATGATGGTTAAGTTGATATGGTAGTTTTTAAGTTTGTTAATTATACGTTGTTAAAATTACAACGCAAAAATAGCGCTTTTATTTTGAATATCCAAGTTTTTCGAGTACCTCGTTGGAAACATCGATGCGCGGCGAGGCAAAAATGATGTCGCTCGACGACGCGCGGTCAAATATACACTGGTAGCCGCGCTCTTCGCTGAGTTTCTTGATGGCATTGTAGACATCGTCCTGTATAGGTTTCATGAGCGACTGGCGTTTTTTGTAAAGTTCGCCTTCGGGACCGAAATATTTCTGGCGGAGTGTTGCCGCTTCCTTTTCCTTGGCCACGATTTCCTCCTCTTTCTTCTTCTTCTGGTCGTCGGTCAGAAACACCATTTCGGTCTGGTAGTTCTTGAACATGGTTTCGGCTTCCTTAGCCACATTCTCAACCTCTTTCTGCCAGCGGAGCGAGAGCTGGTTGAGCTGCTCGTTGGCCATCTCGTAGGCCGGTACGTTGCGCAGTATGTAGTCGAGGTCGACGAGAGCGAATTTCTGGGCCGACGCACCCATGAATGATGCTACCGCTATCAGGGCTGCTATGATGTATTTTTTCATATCTGTTACGGTTTTTAATATGGTTTATAAATGGCTTTACTACATTAGACGCTCGGGGAGTCAAAAGGTTTAAAACTCTTGTCCGAGAATGAAGTGGAAGTGGCTGCCTCCGCGTTCGCCGAATACCTTGTCGAAGCCGTAGGCCCAGTCGATACCCATCAGACCTACCATCGGGAGCATGATGCGCACACCGACTCCGGCGCTGCGCTTGAGATTGAACGGATTGAACTGTTTCACCTCGGTCCAAGCGTTACCGCCCTCAACGAATGCCAGACCGTAGATGGTGGTGGTGGGCTGGAGCAGGAAGGGGAAGTGGAGTTCCATGCCGAGACGGGTGTAGGCATAGCCTTCGCGGGTGAAGGGGGTGAGGGCACCGTTGTCGTAACCGCGCAGGGCTATGGTCTCCTGAGCGTAGGTGTAGGAGCCCGACATACCGTCGCCACCCACGTAGAATGTCTCGAAGGGCGATTTCAGGTACTTGTTGTAGCTGCCGAGTATACCGGCGTCGGCACGCGTCATGAGCACGAGAGTGTGTGAGCCGTTGGGATTGGTGAGCGGCGTGTAGGTACGGGAGCGGAACTTGAGCTTCCAGTATTCGATCCACTTGTATTTCTCCTTCTTGGCCTCGGTGGTGTTTTCTTCGGAGAGTTTCTTCCAGTCTTTCTTGCCGAAGAGCGATGCGGGGGGTGTGAGGTGGAGCGACAGTGAGAAGTCGGAACCGGTACGGGTGTAGATGGGGTTGTCGGTAGAATTTCGGGCGAGGGTCAGACCGAGCACGAAAGCATTTGACGTACCGTTGTTCATGTAATAGAGATATTCCCAGTTCTTGAGGTAATACCAGTTGTAGGTCAGCTCGGCTTGGAACTGGAAATAGTCGTCGGGCCAGCGCAGACGCTTGCCGAAGCCTACCGATACGCCTATCATCTGCAGGAGTTTGTTGGGGTCGTAGGCGTTTTCGAGCGACGACTGATAGTAGTCGTTGGCACCGGCGTAGCTGCCGCCGTAGGAATACATGTAGGGGTTGTACATGTAGCGCGAGTTGTAGAACGATGAGTTCACACCCGTCTGACGGCTGTAGTAGGCCGATACCGAGAGTGCGTTGGGGCGCTTGCCGCCAAACCACGGGTCGAGGAACGATATCGAGTAGGCCTGATAATAGCGGGCGTTGGTCTGAGCCGAGATGGTGAGCTGCTGGCCTTCACCCTGAGGTATGATGCCGCGGTAGCTCGACGGATAGAAAAGATTCTTGATCGAGAAGTTGGTGAACTTGATGGCGACCTTGCCTATGATACCGGTCTGACCCCATCCGAGCGAGAACTCAAACTGGTCGTTGCTCTTTGACTCAAGGTTGAAGATGATATCTACAGTACCGTTATCCTCATTGGGCTCGGGATGAATGTCCATATTCTCGGGGTTGAAGTGGCCGGTCTGGGCGATTTCTCGGTAGGAGCGCATAAGGTCGCTCTTGGAGAAGAGCTCGCCGGGACGCACGAAGAGCTCGCGGCGTATCACCTTTTCATATAGACGGTCGTTACCGTTGATGACCACATTGTTGATGCGGGCCTGCGGGCCCTCGATCACGCGCAGCTCTATGTCGACCGAGTCGCCGCGCACGTTTTTCTCGATAGGCACGATATTGGAGAACAGGTATCCGTTGTCGAGATAAGCGTTTGAAACGGCATCCTCGTCGGTCGAGAGGCGCTTTTCGAGCAGTGTCTGGTTGTAGACCTGTCCTTTCTCGAAACCGAGCACCTGCGAGAGCCAGTCAGATGAGTAGACGGTATTGCCCACCCATGTGATATCGTTGATGTAATATTTCTTGCCTTCGTCGACGGTGATGTATACATCCACGTGGTTTTCATCGTAGGGAACCACGGTATCTGATACGATTACCGCATCGCGGTAGCCTTTCTCATTGTATTTCTGAATTATGCGCACGAGGTCGTCCTCATATTCATCTTCCACATATTTCTTCGACGAGAATATGTTCTTGATGCGCGACGAGAATATGTCGGAAAACTTCGACTGCTCGTGGATTTTCTTCATAGCGCCCTTCACGGCGTTGTCGCTCAGCACTTCGTTGCCGTCGATGTAGATTTTATGAACCTTTACCTTGTCGTTTTTGAGCACGTTGATGTCAACGATGGCGTGGTTGGGTTCCGACAGGTCATCGACAAGCGACACTTTCACCACAGCGTTACCGAAACCTTTCTTGGAATAGTAGCTCTTGACGATAGCTTCCACGCGGTTGAGCTGGTTGGGCGTAATCTGATTGCCGTTGATAAGGTTGAGCATCTCCTCAAGGTCTTTTTTCTCGCCGCTCTTCACACCCGAGTATCTTACCGACGATATGCGGGGCTGCTGGCGGAGATTGATCGACAGCCACACCTTGTCGCCGGCGATTTTATCTACCGCGATCTTGACATTCGAGAAAAGCTGCTGACGCCATATGCCCTTGGCGGCATCGGTGAGCGCGTCGCCCGGTATCTCGATGCGGTCGCCTACCTTGAGGCCGGTGTAGTTGAGTATCACATAGTCAAGATAGTTGTCGGCACCCTTGATTTCTATACCGGCTATGGTGTAGGTCTTGGGGATGCCTGAATATACTATAGTAGGATTATATATGGTATCGGCCGGTGTCTGCGCCCTGACGGGGGCGGGACATGAGGCCATGATGACCATGGCGATGAGAGCAAGCAGAGATGTGACTGATTTATGCATTGGACTGCTGTGAAGAATGTGATGCAGAGGTTTTTAACTGGTCAGATGTCAGGCCGAAGCGACGTTCGCGGGTGTTGAACGACGATAAGGCGTTATTGAAGTCGTCGGCCGAGAAATCGGGCCAATATGTGGGGGTTACGAATATTTCGGAGTAACCTATCTGCCAAAGCAGGAAGTTGGATACTCGGAAGTCGCCGCCGGTGCGTATGAGCAGGTCGGGGTCGGGCATGCCGGCTGTGGTGAGAGCCGCGGCGAAAGTATCATCGTCGATCGACCCGGGATCGATCTCTCCTTTGGCAGCCATTTCGGCAAGGCGTCGGGCCGCCGCTGTGATTTCCCAGCGGGCTGAGTAGCTGAGCGCAAGGGTGAGCACCAATCCGTCGCAGTGGGCGGTGTCGGCCATGCAGCGACGGAGTCGCTCCAGTGCCTCGGCGGGCAGACGGGAGAAATCGCCTATCATGTTGAGACGCACGTTGTTTTTTATCAAATCGGGAGTCTCGCGCTCGATGGCAATGACTATCAGATGCATGAGGGCATCGACTTCGGCCTGCGGGCGATTCCAGTTTTCGGTGGAGAATGTATAGAGAGTGAGATATTTCACTCCGGCCTGCGAGGCGGCTTCGGTGATGCGACGCACGGTGTTGACGCCTTCCACGTGACCCTCGCTGCGGTCGAGGCCGCGGTCGCGGGCCCAGCGGCCGTTGCCGTCCATGATTATCGCTACATGGGCGGGAACTGCAGGTGCGGGCTGAGTATTGTCGATGTTGTCGGTCATGATTCTGTGATTGGCATGATGGTGTCGAGGTCAGTCGATACGGTGGCATGTGACGCACCGTCGGCCGAACTCATAGGATATGGAGAGTGTGATGGCTGAATACCAGTCGGTATTTTTGAGAAAAGAGCTTTTTATAAGATACAGGTCGGTGAGCTCGCGGGAGTCGACCTTGTCGCCGAATACCTTGGTCATCGAGAATTCGAGCCCGAGGTTAAGGCGATGTTTCAGTTTGAATTTCAAGCCGAATGCCATGGGGATGTTGAATGCCGCAAACGTATCGCCGCCGCTTGATGACAGTGTGCCGCCCACGCCCACGGCGATGTAGGGTGACAATCGGCGCAACTGCTTGTATCCCTCGCCTATGCCGTAGTTGAAGAAGTTGAACTCGAAGCGGCATCCGAGGTCGCACACCGTAGACTTGAAATCATATACGGCTCCATCGGGAAGATAGTTGTCCCAGTCGGCGGTAGAGCCGCTGAGAGTGCTGACTCCCAGCATGGCGCGCAGGGCGAAGCGGGTGTTGAAGAGATAGCGGAACGATGCGTTGGCCGTCACGCCCGGGCGCTTGAACAGGTTGCTCTCGTTGGCGTCGCCCAAATAACCGCTCATGCCCAGACCCGCACCGAGGTCAAATTTATATTCCTCCACCTGAGCCTGAGCCTGCGCCATAGCGACCTCTCCGCGGCATATGCCGAGGATGACTGCTAAGAGCGCTATGACTGTGGGGTAGAGGTGTTTCACTTTATTCGGGTGTTATCAGTATACGGGAACGAATGTAAAGCGATTGATGACGCCGCGCCAAATCTGATTGTAGATGTGGCCGCTGTCGTCATGACCGCCGAACATATATATGTAGGGGCATTCCCACTCTGTGATGGGCGCGGTGGCGCGGGATAAGCTTCCGCTTTCAGGGCGCAGCTGCATCATCTTTGACAGGGGGATGGATGACCAGTCGGTGGCGGTGGCGAGATCGAGCATGCGCGAGCTCACTATGAGCTGCACTCCGCCGCGGTTGCCTATCGATTCGGGCAGATCCAAGTAAGTGGCTGCTTCTGACCAAGTGATACCTTCGTCGTAGGAGATGCTTACTATGTCATCCACCTTTCCTTTCTCGTCCTGACCACCTATGGCGAGGATGGCGTTGCGCACGGTGAATGTCCATGACTTGTTGTTGACTTCAACCGTTGGGTAGCGGCATATCGCGATAGCTTCGCCGGGAAATACGGCGCGGGTGGAGATGCGTGCCCACGAAGTTCCGTCGTAGCCCCATGTGTCGCCGGTGCATTTGCCGGAGGCAAGGCGTCCGCCGAGCATGAACGAAATGGGTGAGAAGCTCCAGCGGCTGTCGAGCGACAGCATGTTGCTTGTGCCGCTCACGGGCATCTCGGCAGGTACAGGCGTGACGGTGGTGGCGGGATAGGTCACGAGTGAATATGTGCCGTCGGCATTGCGCACGTTTCCGAGCACGCGGCCGTCGGTCTCATATATGCCGTAGATATAATTCATTTTTATGCCGGTAGAGGTCCATTGCGGGTCGGAGGCCGAGGTGGCGGTGTGGAGCATCCCGTCGGCTATGATATAGAGCGCTTCAGACGATGCGGTGAATGATTCCACCGATGCTCCGGCCGGAAGGGTGACGGTGGAGCCTCTCCACACATTGCCGTAGAGGTCGGTCGACGTGGAAAGGGCGGCCTCATTGCCGCAGGTGGTCAGACACAATGCCTCGTCGCCGCGGCTCACTGCCTTGACGGCATCGGGCGCATCGAAGGGGGTGGGGAGGTATTGCATGGCTTCCGGAGCCCAGAAAAGTGTGTCGGGCTCGATGGCATATACATTGACTTTCACCGTGTAGTCACGGGTGGTGAGTCCGTCGCCGGAGGTGACTGAGAGTTTTACAGGGCCGGCGGCGAAATTTATGCTGTCGTTGGGCGATGTGAGATAGCTTACGGTTGTGTCCCTGTCAGTACCGTCGATACGGTATGTGAGATTGACTTTCGATACATTCTGCGTGCCTACGGTGACAGGAAGTTTGGTCAGTTTGGTGCCTTTGGGGAGCGGCTCGGCATTGAAAATGCGACCGTTTACGAGGTCGATCGAGAAAAATACCGAGTCGATGTTGCGCAGCACGCTGTCATTCTTCTTGAGGCTGAATGAAGTAACGGCCGCGCCCGTATAGGTGGCTTCGGTGTAATAGTAACTGTCGCTGTTGCAGGAAGATAACCCTGCTGCAGCGGCAGCGAGCAGCATTGATGCGATGAAATATAGCGGAAATCTTATTGACATGAGCCGTTTTTACAATTTTTTTCAAGTTGCAAAGTTAGCAACAATTTTAGTAACAATTAGTGACAATAAGTTAAAAAAGCTAACAAACCGTCAGTTTTGCAGCTCGGGAAAGCCCGTGGATGTCAACATGGTCATGTCGGGGAGCACCAGAAGCGCTTCAGCGCCATCATATGTCTCTATCATTGCCATGGCAGAGTCAGGCGGCATGGCCATGCACGAGGTCGCCAAGGCATCGGCCTCCATGGTCGACGGCGCTATGACAGTGGCCGAGAGTATGTGGCTCGGTGCAGGGTAGCCGGTCACGGGTGAGATGGTGTGCCATGTGCGGCGTCCGCTCTCAAGGGTGTGGAAATTGCGGTAGTTGCCCGAAGTGGCGAGTCCGCCGGCAGGAGGGCATATCACGGTCAGGCGCGAGTGTCCGGCAATATCGGTGGAGTCGGGGGTGTCGATCATCACCCGCCACGGCGCGCCGTGAGGATTGGTGCCGAGCAGGGCAATCTCGCCGCCTATTTCCACGAGATAGTCGGTCACGCCGTTGCGGCGCAGCATGGCGGCCACGCAGTCTACCCCGAGTCCTTTGGTGATTGCCGAAAAATTAAACTCGGTAGAGGGGTGTTTTTTTATGATGCTGTCGGGCGTAAGGCGGCATTCGGCTATACCCACCAGCTCAAGCAGCGAATCGACAGTGTGTTGCGACGGATCGCCCGTGCCGTTGCGGTAGCCGAATCCCCACGCGTTGATGAGCGGTGCCACCGTGGGGTCAAATGCTCCCCCTGAGCGGCGGTTGATGTCGGATGATGCCCGGAATACGGTGGCTATCAGTGAATCGGGCTTCACACCGGGCTCTCCGCGGTTTATGCGTGCTATGAGTGAAGAATCGTTGAATGGCGATAGTGACATCTCCACCTGCTTCATTACTGCAAGGATGGAATCGTCGAGGGTCTTGTCTGCCCGGTATACGATGCGGTAGGTTGTATTCCAAACTCCGCCCTCGGAAGTGCGGAATTGCTGCCGGTCGCATCCGGCTGATACAGCGGCAAGCATTGCCGCCGCCAAGAGCGAGAAAAATAAGTTGCGTTGTATCATAATCGGCACAAAGGTAAGAATAAATCTTCAATCTTTCAGGCAACCTATCGGCACAATCCATATACCGTCAGCCCGACGATAGGCATAAGTCCCTACAGCCGTAAGGACCATCATAAATGCGGGTTGGCCCATCTTCTGTTGGTCAATCCTTTCAGCCAGTTTGGTGAGGGTAGCGGTGGCATGCTCTATAGCGGTGTCTCCGCCTAATTTTATTTCGACCAAGCCGTAAGCGCCATTGCGCAGATGTATCACTGCGTCGCACTCCAGTCCGGTCTTGTCGCGATAATGGTATACAGTACCGTCGAGGGCGTCGGAATATACGCGAAGATCCCTTACGCAAAGGGTCTCAAAAATGAGACCGAATGTCTTGAGGTCATTGATGAGATCGTTTGGTCCTATGCCAAGTGAGGCGGTTGCTATCGATGGATCGGAAAAATACCTCGTATCGGCTGTGCGAATGGCTGTCTTTGACTTCAGATTCGGATTCCATGAGGGCATATCTTCAGTTACGAAAATATCTTTGAGGGCACTCAGATAGCCGTGGAGCGTGTTTATTGAAATTCCCGATGACTCGGCTGCCGCAATATCGTCGAGTATTACCGTAGCAGGGGTCTGTGTGCCTTGAATCCGGGCATATGACCGCAGTATCCTTTTTAATGTTTCAGATGATGTGAGAAGTCTGTTGGTGCGTGATACATCGGCTCTTACTATAGCGTCATAGTAATTGACTGATACCCGCAGGGAGGCTCTTTCGTTCAGCGAAAGCGATGCAGGCCATCCTCCACGACACGTCAGATACGCTATGTCGTCCAGTGTGAGCTTGTTTATTCCGGTCATGTCGGTATCGCCGTCAAACAAACCTTTCAGACTTATTTCGCCCGTTGAGTCGCCTGATTCCCATAATGACATCGTTCGCATGGTGAGCCATGCATATCGTCCTGTTCCGCTATGAAATATCTCATCGGTTGCCGGCGGTGCGGCTGATCCTGTCAGGATAAACTGGCCTGTCTCCCGTCGGCGGTCAATTTCCGAGCGTATTGAATCCCAGAGTTGTGGAGCTATCTGCCACTCGTCTATAAGTCTGGGCGCTTCACCGCGCAGTATCAGCCCGGGATTGACCTGTAGCATGTCGAGGTATTGTTGGCGGGTTTGTGGGTCTGACAGGTATACTGTACTTCGGGCTTTCTGCTCGGCAGTCGTCGTTTTACCGCACCATTTCGGCCCTTCTATCACTACAGCACCCATCTCTTCAAGTCGATATTCAAGCTGGGTATCTACTATTCGTTTACGGTAATCAGGCATGTTGGAAAATTTTAAATGCAAATGTAATGCTATTTTTCTGAAATTGCAATAATTAATAAGATTATTATGAGAGTTGGACCGGTTTTGTTGTGAGAGTTGGACCGATTTCGTTGTGAGAGTTGGACCGATTTCATTGTGAGAGTTGGACCTGAACGATGTAGAGCGGATGAATCGCGCTTGTACCTAAAACTTTCTTAATGCGATACTTTTTCATGTGAAAATTGTTTAACGGTTAATTTTTCAAAATCGAGCATGTAGAATGTCGATTGGTATACGATATGCTTGCCGTAGATAACAGCGGCCGCGTGCTCAAGCTGACAGCCTTTGGAGTTCTCAAAGCCATAGCCGAACACAACGCCCTCAATATCATCGGCAAGGAGAGCTTCAATGTCACGTCCCATGTAGTAGGCGTATGGTTTGCCGGTTTCCGGGCAAACGTCAAAGGGAGTTATACACTCGTGGCCGTGATGCTCCAGTTTCATCTTGATAATCTCGGCCTGATGTACGGCATCGGGGATGGGTCTGCCGCTGATGGGGATGGAAATGTAAAGTTTCATTTGTTGGCTTTATATATTTATTTATCAGCACGGCTCTTTCATTTAAACTTAAAATAACGACATAATCTCCCTTACCCGGCTCAGTACGAATCGGGTAAATTTTC
>JAIDUB010000056.1 GCA_029060405.1 Duncaniella sp.
CCCCTAACCCATAATCACTAAAGCCTAAAACCTAACCCCTAAATCCCCCTAACCCCTTAATCCTTAATCAAAAAAATGTCTTTTACTTCAGAAACACTCACAACCCGGCTCACGGGTCAGCTTTCGCCCGAACTGCTTGAAGACAACGTGGAATCGCGTATCGTCAAGATACGTCCGGCCGCCACACCTCTCGATCAGATTACGCGCTGCATCGGCTCGCGCCGCAGCGACTCTATGAAGGTGTCCTATTACTCCGTCGATCTCAAACCCGGCTCGGCAACCGTAGCCGAAGCCGTTGCCGACGGCTTCTCACCCCTCGACGATATAGTTATCACTGTCGACACCGAGGGCATATTCGCTCCTACCGACACCATCATGCTTCCCGGCGTGACACTGACTGCCAAAGGTCGCCCCGAGGCGCTTCGCGGATACGTCAGGGAGGTAAACGGTGCGAAACTCACCGTGCGTCTCACCGATATTCCCGGCGTGGAGAGCGAATTTCCCGCAATAAAGAAAGGCGACAAGATAGTGCGCATGGGTCGTGCCGCCTCCGAACTCGATGTCATGACCGGACTGTATAATTCACTGCCCGTCAAGGATTACAATTTCTGTCAGATATTCAAGGCTCAGATTGAATCCTCGGCCATGCAGAATCTCGCCCGCAAGGAAGTGGGCTGGGGATTTCACGATCAGGAAGAGGTGGCCATCATGGATATGCGACTCGGTATGGAGAAATCCTTCCTGTTCGGCCTGCGCGAGAGGTTTGACGATCTCGACGACAATCGGGAGGTGCTTCTCACCGGCGGCATATGGCATCAGGCCGGGCGCGACTTCTCGTTTGGCGGTAAGGTCAACAATACCGCCCTCACCTCGCTCATGCGCCGTGCGTTCACGCTCAGCGGCGGCTCGAGGGCCAAAGTGCTGATAGCCGGTTCCGGACTGATAGAGCGCCTGTCGGCTCTCGACTATACCCGCACCGTGCAGTCGGCCGGCAAGAGTGTGCACTGGGGCATAGATTTCGATACGATTGTATCGAAGTTCGGCACGCTCCATGTGATACACTCCGAGATCTTCGACCTCTGCGGCCACGACGACGATGGTATCATAATCGATCCCGAGTATGTCACCAAATACACCCACATACCTTTCAACGCCCAGAAACTTCACCTCAAGCAGGCCGGTCTGCGCAATACCGACGCCGTGGTGATGACCGAGGCATCGTGTGTGGTGCTCCGCTACCCCGACGCCCACGTGCGCGTCACTCTCGCCTGACGAGCGGCGCCGGTGTAGCTAATGGCATAGAATCCACGTCTTTATCCCCTGCGGTCAAATTGCCGCGGGGGATAATATTTTAGTGAACAGGTGATGTGAAATTTTAATTTAAAATTGCGGCTAAAATAAAAAAAAGAAGTATCTTTGCACCTAAGGTCAGCCCGGAGGGGCGGCCGGTTACATTTGAAAAGCGTTTCAGCGCGTATTAATTTCTGAACTTCAGATTCTCGCAAAATTTTAAGACAGGGAAATTAAAACAGCAACGAAACAGCTATGGCGCTAATATGGATTGGCGTAAGGAAATGAATATTTTCCCGCTGATTCGTGTCCATATACATGGCCGGAGCTTGCTCCTCCATTTTGTATGGTCGCGGGTCTGCATAAATCCATACAAGCGTGGGCTGACTGGCGTTGCTTATTCTCTGTCGATGGCAATGCGAGAAGCCTGAAGTTCGGGATAAGCACACTGATGTAGGTCCCCGCTTTTTTTGTATACCTTGTCGAAACCGCCACTGCGGCAGAGATGCCTTTATTTAATCATAACATATAATAGTCAGCGAGCGCCCGGGATCTGTCGCATCGCACCACCGAAAAAAGAGGTTGTGCCCGACACGAATCCAAGGGCATTTTCGTATGCGTATATCGCGTGTTTTAACGGTGGCATTCGCCGCCTTGATGTGCATGGCCGGAAGCGAGGCCATGGCTCAGAAAAAGAAAGAGGTAAAGTTGTGGGAGGAATCTAATGCCCGCAAGATAGAGCCTGAAATCCGCATGTTTGTCACCCCGCAGATCTGTGACATGAAAATGCTGTCGTCGTCGCGCGAGGTCTATGGCCCTTATGCAATGGACGTGCGCCTGTTCAGTGCCAAGGCTTTCTCCGACGTAACCAACGGCCAGCTTACCAACATGCAGAGCAATGCAGCCTATCTCGCATCGAAGGAAGCCGGCGCCGATGCGATCATAGAGCCGGTGTTCCACTCGTGGGTGCTCGACGGAGATGATAAAACCGTGTACATCGAGCTGTCGGGGTATCCGGTGTCATACTACAATTTCCGTCCCGCTACAAAGTCCGATATCGAAATGATAGGTGTGGTTTATCCCACTACCAATTCTTCAATAATGGTTAACTCCGGTAGCTCCGAAGCTTCGAAATAAATTAAGAAAACACAATTAAATCTCTACTTAAATGAAAAAAATACTTGCTATTATCCTGCTTGCTGTTTCAGCATTTACAACTTCGGCTCAGATGCTGAAATCGCGCACACTGATGAAAAAAGAACGGCCCACCACTTGGTATGTGCGCCTTGGTATGTCGATTGATAACATTACGGGTGTGGGTTCCGATTGCGACGCGAGTGCAAAAGTCGGCATGGATCTTGATTTCGGTTTCAATAAGCCTATGGGCGGAGCCGGCTGCTACTGGGGGATGGATCTCGGTATCATCACCCGTGGCGGCCACATTTCTTTCGACAGGAGCGACATGCAGCTTAATGTCAATGCGTGGGCTCTGAAATACACTCCCTTTACTTTCGGGTACAAGTATGCCGTTACCGACGACATCAAGTTAGACGGCCATCTCGGGGTTTTCGCGTCATATGACCTGAGCAACAGTGCTGAATTCAAAGATGAAGACAGGGATCCTGACACTTATTTCGACTCAAAATTCGACTTGGGAATACAGGCCGGTATAGGTGTGTGGTGGAAGAAATTCAATCTCGACCTTTCATATCAGCATGGTTTCATGAGCCCCTTCGTGGATCTCTCCTACGGGGATTATTTGGGGGATAATTCAACTTCAGCCTTCGTGATTCGTCTGGGCTACGCATTCTGATGAGAAGAATAGTTATCAGCACGTTTGCGGCTATTCTTGCCGTAGTGCAAGTATCGGCTCTCGATCTTTTCAAAAAGAAAAATTCCGAGCCGGTAAATTACAACGCTTGGCGAGATACCACAGCGCTCACCATGGTCACTGCCGAGGGCCTGCCGATGTTTTACCCCGAGACGGTGGAAGATGGGCAGGCGGTGGTGAGAGGTGAGTTCAGCTTGCCCGGGCGTACTTCCGAGCAGATATTTCTCGGTGCGCTTGACTACGCGGTATCACATCTTGATGCGGAGGATGAGCATGAGCAGATAGGAGAATTTAATGAAGCTGACAAGAGTTTCATGATACGCCGGTATTCCAAGCAAGGTTCCAATAATACGGAAACCGTGTACCGCTGTCTGGTACTTGTCAAGGCCGAAACAGGACGCCTGCTTTTCGCTATCAACGAAATCGATGTGAAATATCGCGAGAAGGGACTGATTCCACGCACTCTTGCCTTCGAAAAGCTCAAGCCGGCCGATAACAGCCGTCACCGCGAGCTGGTAGAACTGTTTGCCGAACTGACCGGCGCATATTTCCATTCTCTATCGGAGGCTGCCGCCGGCAGCGGTTCGCTCTCGGCAAGCCATTGGAAAGAGATTCGCGAGAAAGAAGTGGTGAAAGGTATGTCGGAACTTGAGGTAAAACTCGCTGTTGGCATGCCGCTCGCCACGCGTGATAACGGTGACCGCATCCGATGGGTTTACCCCGACAACTATATCGTACTCTTTGAAAACGGAAAGGTGGTGCGCGTGGTGGAATAGCCATGTAAGAAACCGAGGGTGCATCACTCGCTACTGTTAAAACATAAAAAACCTTGCAAATCGAAAGTGCCACTTTAAATTTGCAAGGTTTTTTGTGCGCCGAGGAAATTTTCGTATGCCGGAGAGGAGATTGGATTTTTTTGTTTATCTTTGTGACAGCGTAAAAATTTTTATCTACACTCCTATATGAAGATCTCAGGATATCTCTTGATTCCGGCCGCCATGCTTTTGGGAGCCGGACAGGTTGCGGCCTATACGGTGACAACCCCCGCCGGACAGACGGTCGACGTCACGTTCATGAACGATAATATCATCCGGGTCACTGCCTTGCAGGCCGGCGAAACTGCCGCCGCCCCTGCGGCAGCGGTGATGAAGCCCGGCGATGTCAACGTGACCGTGACCGACGGTGCGGTAGTGACTCTCACTTCGCCTTCGGGACTCACGGCTGCGGTCGACCGCTCGAGCGGCGCAGTGAATATTTCGAGCGGAGGCGACCGCATGGTCTATGACTCGGGGTTACGCTCCCGCGGCGATGACGGCACCCAGTCGCTTTCGCTGTCATATCTCGGTAAAGGCACCTTTTACGGAGCCGGCGAGCGCGGTCACAGCGTAAATCTCGAGGGAGATACTCTGGTGATGTACAATCGCCAGAACTACGGCTATACCGCCGGCGACCCGCGCATCAGTCAGATGAACATAACGATGCCAATGTTTGTGGCCAAGGCCGGATATGCCATCGTGTTTGACGACTACGCCGCTGCCACCATGATTATGGGTAATCCTATAGTATACACAACCGAGTCGCGGCAGCCGGTGACATATTATTACATCGACGGTCATGGCAGTATGCCCGAAGTCTCCCGCCTTTACACTGAACTTGTGGGGCGTCAGGATCTCCCGCCGCTGTGGGCCATGGGCTACATAACCTCGAAATACGGCTACCATGACCGCGGCGAGACCGTAGGTGTGATCGATACACTCCGGCGCGAGGGCTATCCCGTCGACGGCGTGGTGCTCGACCTCTACTGGTATGGCAAGGAGCAGGATATGGGGCGCCTTGAGTGGGAGCCTTCGCAATGGCCTGATCACAGCCGCATGCTCGCCGATCTCAAGAAACGCGGTGTCAACACCGTGGCCATCTCGCAGCCTTATGTGCTCCGCAACGGCCGTGCGCTCGACAATTACAACGAGCTCTCCCGCGGCGGCATGCTGCTCCGCGACACCACCGGCGCACCTCAGGAAGTGAAAATATGGGTGGGCGAAGGTGGTATGTTTGACGTCTCCAATCCCGATACCCGCGCATGGCTCCGCGATCGTTACCGCAAGCTCACCGAGGAAGGCATCACAGGCTGGTGGGGCGACCTTGGAGAACCTGAGGTACACCCCGAGACAGGCGTGCACCACAACGGACTCCCCACGCGGCTCTATCACAACCTTTACGGCAACGACTGGAGCTCGATAATCTATGATCTTTTCGCCGAGGAGTACCCCGAGACCCGACTGATGACCATGATGCGCGGCGGTACCATCGGCCTGCAGCGCTACAGCGTGTTCCCGTGGTCGACCGACGTGAGCCGCTCGTGGGGAGGTCTGCAGCCGCAGATCACCATAATGCTCAACTCCGGTCTGAGCGGACTCGGATATATGGGTCACGACGTTGGCGGATTTGCCATCGATCCCGCCGCTCCTTATGATCCCGAACTTTACGTGCGCTGGCTCCAGCTCGGCACATTCTCGCCCGTGTTGCGCACCCATGCACAGGCTACCGCCGAGCCTTATCACTATCCCGAGCAGCAGGATATCATCCGCCCGCTCATCCTCGAGCGTTACCGCTGGCTTCCCTACAACTACTCTCTCGCTTACCGCAACGCGCTCTATGGCGAGCCGCTCGTGCAGCCTATAGGATATTATGATGACCCCTCGCAGCCCGCGTCGCCCGATGTCGACGATCAGTATCTGTGGGGTCGCGACGTAATGATAGCCCCCGTGCTCGAGCAGGGCGCCACCTCCCGTCAGGTGCTCTTCCCTCAGGGCAAGTGGCTTGATTTCAAGAATCCCTCCAATGTCTATGAGGGTGGCATGGCCGCTTCCGTCCATGCTCCTCTCGATGTGCTCCCCATGTTTGTGCGCGCCGGGGCCATCATACCAATGGCCGACTATAAAATGGACAACACTACCCAATACCGCACCGACACTTATACCGTCAACGTATATCCGGTGGAAGGCGTCGGCGGCAGCTACACGCTCTATGAGGACGACCTGACCTCCCGCTCGGCCATCGAGGAAGGAAAGCATGCCACCGTGGAGATGACCGACGCCATGAATGCGGGCCGCGTGACATTCACCGCCGCACTCGCCGGCAGCTATCCCGGTATGAAGGCAGTGAAGAAACTCACGCTCAAATTCCACCGCATCACATCGGCGCCCGCATCGGTGATGGTCGACGGCCGCGTCCTCAAGGGTAAGGCGGTGAAATACGACGCCACTGCCCGCGTGCTTACCGTGGTGACCGACTGGAATACCGTCTCGCCTCTGAAAATTGAATTTTGAGTGAACCAAAAGGCCATGTTATCGGTTGTATTTACGTAATGAAATAAATCGACAATATTCCCACGAAATAACAAGACACAAAAATGGCAACAAAATCAATTAAAGGAACAAAGACCGAACAGAATCTTCTCGCCGCCTTCGCCGGTGAAAGTCAGGCACGCACCCGCTACACCCTCTTCGCCAAGAAGGCCAAGGAGGAAGGCTACGAGCAGATAGCACATATATTCAAGATCACCGCCGAGCAGGAACTCGCCCACGCCACTGCATTCTTCAGCCGGCTTGAGGGCGGCATGGTCGAAATCAAGGCCGCATATCCCGCCGGAGTTGTGGCCGATACCCTCACGAATCTCCGTGAGGCAGCCGCCGGCGAGCGCGAGGAGTGGAGCGCACTCTACTCTGACTTCGCAGGCGTGGCAGCCGAAGAAGGATTCCCCGAAATCGCAGCCCTGTTCCGCAACGTAGCCAAGGTAGAGGTAATCCACGAAGATCGCTACAACCGGCTTGTTAAGCGACTGGAATCAGGCACTGAATTCTCCGTCGACGAAGATATCGAGTGGCAGTGCATCCATTGTGGATTCGTCTACACAGGCAAGACCGCTCCCAAGAAATGCCCCGTATGCGGCATGCCTCAGGGATTCTTCGAGCGCAAGGCTGAAAACTATTGATAAGCAGCGATTATCCTTATATTCCCGAGCAACCGGAGCAGGAGTGCAAAAGCTCCTGCGCCGGTTGCTTAACGTTTCAACTCCCCCTCTATGCCCACCATTAATTCATTACTCTTCAATATAGGCATCTCCACCGGAGAGCGTCCCGAACCCGGAGCGCTCCTCGTGGCCGAGCCGTTTCTGTCGGAGCACTTCTTTCACCACGGTGTAGTCCTAATCATCGACAACGACGACGAAAATGACCACACCGCCATGGGCGTGGTGCTCAATCTTCCGGTGGGCGCCACACTCCACGATGCGCTCCCCGACAGCGGCCGCGCAGCCCGAAATATTCCGCTCTATTGCGGCGGTCCACTGTCACACGACCGCCTCTATTTCATCCACCGCCTCGGGCCGCTGATACCCGACAGCCGGTTGCTGAAAGATGACCTGTATGTTGGCGGTGACTTTGAAGCGGTGATGGAATATATAGAGCAAGGCGGCGAGGTTGAAGGCATGCTACGCTTTTTCGTGGGCTACAGCGGCTGGAGCCGCGGACAGCTCGACGATGAGATTGCCAACGGAGTGTGGGCGGTGGCATCGTGGAAAAATCCCCGCGACATACTCACCGGTGCCGACAATGCTTTCTGGCACCGCTGCGTGCGCTCCCTCGGTCCCGACTACCGCGGCTGGCTCTACCATCCCCGCGACCTCCGCGCCAACTGACCGTCGCAACCGATGCAAGAGATAAATGTTGAGCCATGTAATCTATTGTACACATGCGATTTATATAATTGAAATGTAGGGACGTTGCTTTGCAACGTTGGTCATGCCCACATCAGATGTATGGTGATGCAGGCCTTATCCCGATATATTTTGCGAAATTGTCAACAACCACAAGTATTCTTGTAGTTATTGACAATTCTGTTGTTCGTGATTACTTGGAGCTTTTGTAGTTTTTTATAGCAGCATCAATACCAGCTACTGTTGCATCAATACTCCGTCCCGCAACCTTACCTGCCGCCTTGACGCCTTTACCCACGGCATTTACTCCGGAGTCAATGACTTCGCCGATAGTATCTCCTACTTTCTTTCCTAACTGAGACTCTCCGATTGCCTCTGCTGCCCTGTGTATTGCAGCATGAATTAACATGTCTAACATATTGTATTGGTATAAGTGCAATTATTGCTGTCCGATAAAACTTGAAGATGGCAAAAAATCAAGGCTCGAGCACTGATTTTATGGTGCTCGAGTCTGTTTTTTAATTGACAAGCCCCCCTCAGTCAAAAAGGGAGGGTTCGGGCGGTGCTCCCGAGGCTTCGGAAAGTATGATTTCCCACTCTTTTTCTGGGTTATTGAACAGACTGTAGAAATCCACATAGTACATAAGATTAATCTATAAAATCCCATCTAAAGGCGTAATATCAGAGCATCGAGACGATTATTTTAGTCTCGATGCTTGATTTTTAGTGATATAATTTTGTCATGTCAAAAATCTATCGTAACTTT
>JAIDUB010000057.1 GCA_029060405.1 Duncaniella sp.
CGATACTACACTTTACGACAAGCGTTTTTTTTTTAATGTATCGGTGTAATATGAGATCTACACCGCCGGTAATGAGCCCGCACCCGTGATACGTTACCGCGGGTGGAATATCCGACTGATAATCTGCTTCGACCTTCGTTTCCCGGTATGGATACGTACCACTCCACGCAGGGAATACGACCTGCTTATATGTCCTGCCATGTGGGGCGGATCGCGCAGCCATCAGTTCAAGACCCTGCTTGCGGCGCGCGCTATAGAAAATCAAGCCTACGCCATAAGCTGCAACCGTCTCGGGAAAGATGAATACGGCCTGTATCCCGCCGGCATGTCAGTGTGCTATGACAATCTTGGCAACGAAGTCCACGAGACCCGACGCAACGGCCTCGTATATGCACTCCTCGACCTTGACTCATTGCGTCACTCCCGCGAGAAATTTCCTGTAGCTGAGGCAGCCGATGAATTTTCCATAACTTACTGATAATTATAACCATCATGAAAGAATTTTCTCCCAAAGCATGGCTTCTCCCCCAGCCCGTGCTAATAATTGGCACTTATAATTCCGACGGTACCCCCAATGCAATGAATGCAGCTTGGGGCGGACAATGGGATATGAAAGAAGTGATGATATCGCTCGGCTCGCACGCCACTACCGAAAACCTCAACCGCTGCGCGGATTTCACCCTCTCGTTTGCCACGGTTGAAACGATGTAAGCTGCCGACTATGTAGGAATCGTAAGTGGCAAGACACATCCTGATAAAATTGAGCATACGGGCTGGAAATCAGTCAAGGCACCACATGTCAATGCTCCGGTTTTCAGCTGTTTCCCCATGACGATGGAATGCCGCATAAAGGAAAAGCTATATGAATCACCCACCGGATTCTACCTCGTGGCTGAAATAGTCAATATCCTTGCTGACGAACAATATTTGGCCGCCGACGGCAAACCCGACGTAGAGAAAATGAAACTCATCACCTTCGACCCCATCCACAACGGCTACATCACCATCGGCACCCGCTGCGGCTCAGCCTTCTCCTCCGGCAAAGCCCTGAAATAAGGGGATATTATTCTTTTTTTACAGTCGCATAAAAATTCGTTCACGAAACAAGCTTTATTCTTGGCGAAACACTACGTTTGTGTGTTTCGCCTATTATTATGTCATTTAAAGAATTGACTTGCAGTGAAAGCGCATCGCTTTCTCCGCTGCGCTACGAAAGCGCTGCGCGGAAACGAACTCTTCTCGTTCTCATCTCGTCACTCCTTAAAGCAGCGAACAGGCTGTGGCAAAATGAACTGCATCCCAAAAGTATTTTGTCTAACTTTTGGGATGCAGTTAAAATAGGCACAGCCTCATTTATTTTATGTTGTATATCATATTTATTTTGAAAGCGCCTCACTTATTACAAATATTTTAATTATCTTTGTAATAGATAAATAACTCACAAAACTCTATGGGCGGAATAGGAAGTGATGGCGCACGAAAAAACGCCGGACGTAAACCGATCGAGGATATGCCGAAATCAATAATCTCGATTTCGCTTACGGCGTGGCAGCTTGATCTGATCAAGGATGAAGCCTCCCGTCGCCGCCAGCCGGTGTCTAACATGATAACAGAATTATTAACCTAAGGCCTCGAAGGATGACGCATTACGTTGTATTATTTACAGTCTGCATACTCGTGTTCATATTCTCCAAGAGTATGAAAGCTACGATGTGGGCGCTGTTTTTCTTCCTTGTGGGGCTGGTATGTCTATTGGTCGAGCAACCTATGTGGGGGCTTTTGGTGTTAGTGTCATTCATCGCGCTGGTGTGGATATATCTCGCAAAATATTACGGTAAAGCCCGGGAAAAGCGCAACGAGAAACGCCGCGCCTATATCCGCAAGAAATATTACGGTATCGAGGAACTCGACGAAAACGGTAACCCGAAGTATGATTATGACTCAGTTCTTAGCGAAGAAGAAAAGAGACAGAACCTTCGGGCTGCTATTAAGACGTGGAATAGACAAAATAAGGGGTTTATTAAAAAGATGAATCGGGAAACGAGTAAAGACATTGATCATCCCAAGCCCTATGGTGCGGGTCCAAGCGAGTCAGATTATCGATGATTTTGTTGTTAAAGTTGTCCTTCGATATTAACTATAATCTTGAGGCTGTGTGCTTTGGCGGAGAGGACGAGAGTCTTTCTCCGCTGCGCTACGAAAGCGCTTTGCGATAACTTTCTCCGCTGCGCTACGAAAGCGCTGCGCGGTAACGAATTCTTCTCGTTCTCATCTCGTCACTCCTTAAAGCAGAGAAAGTCAAGCTTTCGCTTGACTTTCGTGATTTGGCGGAGAGGACGAGATTCGAACTCGTGGACAGGATTGCTCCCGTCGTCGGTTTAGCAAACCGGTGGTTTCAGCCACTCACCCACCTCTCCTTGATGGTCTATGTATTGAGCGCTCTTGCTCTTTGGTTGTGCAAAGGTAGCATGTTATACTGAATCTACCAAATGTTTTGGGAAATATTTTTATTAACCGACACAATTTTTTCTTATTTCATATTAATGATTTATTTATAGCCGGATTTATATTATATTTGTAGTCAGGAATATTTCTAATTATCAGCTTACAATATCATATGAATTTTAGAACATTTACATTTGTGTCGGTATGCACTGCCGCGGCGTTTTCGGCATCGGCCGATGTGATTCTTGAGACTCCTGCCTACGTGTGGCACGGCGACACTATTACGCAGGGAGTATTTTCTGCTACCGCTCCATCATCTACCCGACTGGTTTCAGATTATTCGGCTCAGCCCGGATATTATATGGGTATCGAGAAGGAATGGAATCTGAAGAATGATATTTCTTCTTATCCGCGTCTGTCGGCTTCGAGCCGCCTGTTGGAGGCCGTATACAATATGGGTCTCGATGAGATGGTCAATGCCGTGGAGCCTGATACGACACTGCGCACCGGCAAGGAATGGGCCGGAGTGTGGACGCGCGACGTGAGCTATTCCATCTTGCTTTCAATGGCATATATGCAGCCCGAGGCTTCGATGATTTCTCTCATGAAGAAAGTCGATCCGCTCGGCCGCGTTATTCAGGATACCGGTAGCGGCGGTGCATGGCCCGTATCGACCGACCGCGAGATATGGTGCATCGCTGCATGGGAAGTATATAAAGTGACCGGCGACCGCAAGTGGCTCGAATTTATTTACCCGGTGATGCTGCGCTCTCTTTCCACCGATGCCGCTGCAGTAGTGAGTGAAAAGACCGGCCTCGTGAAGGGAGAAACTTCCTTTGTGGACTGGCGCGAGCAGAGCCATCCCCGATGGATGCAGACAGCCGACGTATTCAATACCGAGACTCTTTCTACATCGGTGGTTCACGCCCATGCTTGGCAGGTATTAAGCGAATGTGCATCGATTCTCGGGTATAAGGATGTTGAGAAAATGGCCCTGAAAAATGCGGAAAGCATATCCCGGGCCATCAATACCGAACTATGGATGCCCGAAAAGGGTTATTATGCAATGTATCTTTACGGTCGCGACAATCTCATTGTCAATCCCCGTGCTGAAACCTTGGGTGAATCTCTCGCCATTATGTGGAATATCGCTTCACATGAACGTGCGGTTTCGATAACCGAAAATAATCCCACTACCCCGTTCGGCGCAGCAATATTCTATCCCCAGATAGCTGACATGCCGGCATATCACAATAATTCATTGTGGCCTTGGGTAGGTGCATGGTGGGCGATGGCAAATGCCAAGGCGAAAAACGAGCAGGGTGTGCTCGAAGCTTTCGGCTCAATCATACGTCCGGCTGCTCTTTTCTGCACCAATAAGGAAAACTTCAATCTTGACAACGGCGACATTGCGACAGAGCTCAATTCATCAAACATGCTCTGGTGCTTGAGCGGCAATATCGCCCTGACCCACAAAATACTTTTCGGACTTGAATTCGGCACTGATGCACTCACATTCAATCCGTTTGTTCCCGAAGTACTCGCCGACAACCGCACTCTTACCGGATTCCGCTATCGCGATGCGGTACTCAACATTTCGGTAAGCGGTTACGGCTGCAAAATAAAGTCGTTTAAGGTCAACGGCCGCGAAACGTCACCTGAAATTAAGGCTAAAGATGCCCGCGGTATTCTCAATATCGAAATCGAGATGGACAATAACCCTATACCGGCGCTGAAGGTCAATCATCAACCTAATCTCAAAGCTCCCCTCACTCCTATAGCATGGCTGGAGGGCAACACGTTGAGATGGAATCCCATAGAATATATCGGTGCATACCGTATATTGCGCGACGGCAAGGAAGTCGCTACGGTTCATACTACTACATTTGACGCCTCCACGCCCGGAGAGTATCAGATAATAGGTATTGCCGAAGACGGCACGGAAGGTTTTGCCTCCGAGCCCCGCTCCACACGTAAGGCTGTATTTGTCAAGCCTGCCTCCATATCCCGTACCATGACTTCAAGCGAAGTCTCCTATCAGCCGGCTCATGCTATCGAAGGGTTCACGGGTGAAGGATTCGCCGAAACCGACAAGACCACTTCTTCTATCGTGTTACCGGTTGATATTACCGACGACGGCGACTATTTCATTTCCGTGCGCTATGCCAACGGCAACGGCCCTGTAAATACCGAAAACCGCTGTGCGATACGTACACTGTCAATCGACGGCAACCGTGCGGGTATCGTAGTAATGCCGCAGCGCGGACGAGCCAACTGGGATGACTGGGGCATATCCAATTCGCTCCCCGTACATCTCACTAAAGGCCACCACACAATAACTATCGATTACCGCCCCGAAAACGAAAACATGAATATCGATACCAATCATGCCCTGATAGACGGTATCACGGTGACCAAGAAATAAATAAGTAAATTATACAGCAATTCGCCCTGCGCATCGAGTAGAAGCGCAGGGCGAATAACAAAAATATCTGATTTATTACTTCACTACGGCCGAATTCAGGCAACCGTCGAGTTCCTGATAAGTCAGGAGGAAATATCTGATGCCGTCGGCATATGAAGAAATATCATAGGGCTGATATACGAATACTACGCCTTCATCAGTGAGAGCAGGACGAGGATAGAGTTTGCCGCGATAGTTCACGTAATATGTGGGATAATCAGTTACGGCATCGGGCAGATAAGCGCTTTCGATAGCACCCTCGGTAGCCGAAGCCACCTTAGCGGCAAGAAGTTGCTCTGCTTTCTCAAAGCCCTTGGCAGTAAATATGTCCTCTATACCGAGCGCCTTGCCGGCTTTCGCGTCAAATGTCACATACACGGCATTCTCGCTGCCATGAGCGCCACCTGTAAAGGTCTGATTGTATAGGTGGTATGTAACAAGGCTGCCATCCTCACTCTGATAATCGGGATAATAGAAAGCCTCATAAGTATAAGGGAGGGTAATATCTCCCGTGGCTACGAGATTCTTATAGCCCTTGTCAAACTGATCGGCGAGGAAATCAGCGGCCTGTTCAACATCCATTTCCGGAGTTACTCGATCGAGGGTCTGCTGCGGAAACAGTTTGTCAAAGCTGCTCTGGAGCGACGAGGTAAGGAAATTGGTAACATCAAGTTTCGGATGACGACGCACGTAAACGGTAGCGTCAAAATATCCGGTAGCTCCATCTACGTCGGTTGTCACGGTTTTATCCTCATCTACCTTGAGAGTTCCCGCGAGTGCAAACTGCTCTATCGGCTTGATTTCCTCGGGCAGCGAGGCAAGAACATAGGTTGCGGTATCTACGCCAAACGACAGCTTCACATTAAGTGAATCGGCCTTTATGCCTGTAAACATGCCTTCGATTTCGGTGGTATCGGAAGCGGCGGGGGTAGTGCGAACTATCAGTGTGGACACATCACCGTCATCGTCGGCC
This sequence comes from Duncaniella sp., assembly GCA_029060405.1. Lineage (GTDB taxonomy): Bacteria > Bacteroidota > Bacteroidia > Bacteroidales > Muribaculaceae > Duncaniella. The sequence goes on from JAIDUB010000057.1 coordinate 5,883, forward strand.
GCGTAAGCGGTGGTAACAATAAGTCCGGGCGATGCAAATAAAGTATCGCCCGAAGTGACGGTATCATCGGAAAACTCAGTGGAAGTGCTCTTTGAGCCGCAGGCGGTAAATAACGAGCCGACGCCTAAAGCGGCAGCAAAGATGAGTAGTGACTTTTTCATTTCAGGTTAGTTGTTATTGTTGCATTTTCTGTCAATAACAACTTACCCGATATTATTGTTCAAGCTGGGCGCGATATACAAGCCATTCCACGGGAGCGACCACATGATAATTACCCATTTCATTGGGATTGCAGTCAAACTCAAATGTAGCGCCTTTGGATGAAACACCATTGACCGAAAGATTGGTGATATCATAAGCCGGATTAGGTGTGGTATTATTCAGATACGGTGTGGTAGCATCAGCCTTGATAATTCTGTAGCCTTGGGTATTAACCGTGAAAGGCATGTCACGCAGCGTGAAATTAAGCGATACGGGCATCTTGTCGGCGAATCGGGCGCTGTGGAAACCGATATTGGCAAGCATGGATTGAGGATCGAGCTGCACAGTATAATATGTCTCGTAAGTGGAATAAGGCGCCCCTCCGTCAACGGAATTTACCGTGGTCTCGCCAAAATAGTAATTGGAAGTCCCTACAACATTAACCTGAGTGGTATTGTTGAGCACATAATTGATATAATATGCCGGTATGCGTGCTCCCTGCTCGTTGAACTGGCGGTCGACAAACATAATCGAAAGACTGCTGAATGTATAATAGGAAGCCGCGCTACCGGTGGGCACGAGGTCACGGCCCGAAATCGTGTAATTGCCACGTTTGTCGAAAGTGTATTTCAATCCTTCGAGTTTGAGCGAAAGCGCGCCCGTAACTCCGGGAAGAGAAATATTGGTCATCGTAACATCGGCTGTACCGCTGATGAGATCGACCACAATCTGATAAGTGGGCGACAGTCTCACCTCCGACTTAGCAGTGGAGAGATCAGTTACCACATTAAAGCAGTCAGTATAATTGAATGGGATGGTCTGGCGCTGCTCACCGTCGCCGAGACATGAAGTCAGGGCGCAAGCCACGCCTGCGAGAAAAGAGAGAATTGTAATCTTGCTGAGTTTCATTATAGATATATGGGTTAAATTAGTATTCTTAAAGTGACACGGCACGAAGCGGGGCGGCCGCGCTGAAAGAAGTTGTTTCCTATAGAAACGTAACGGAAAGTATCATATTTTGTTCCGGTGATATTTTCTGCAGCAATTTCTACAGATCCATGTTTTCCCGAAGCCGAAAGTATCGCGCCCAACCTTCCGTAAAACGGCTGGCTCGATGCATTGGCCTCGTCCCAGTATATGCGTCCTATCCCTCGGAAATTGATATCAAGCGACACGGCATCAATCCACGGCAGGCCGAGTGGATGGGTATACATTCCCGACAGATAAAGAGTATTTGACGGAGCATATGGAACATACTTACCGGAATAATCATCGATTCCGTTGTGAAACTTGCGGAATTGCGCATGGGTGTAACCATATGCTGCATTAAATGTCCATCGCGTGAAAGGGATATAGCGGCCAGATATTTCGAGACCATAACTCTCAGTGCGACCGGCATTGGTCATGATGCGTCCGGTGGTTGTGCCGTCGGGAAAAGTGGTGAGCTGCTGATCGCGGCAATCGATATAAAATATTGCCGCGGAAACATCAAGCCGGCTCTCAGGAATCCTGAGTTTGTAACCGAGCTCGTAATTCCAGCTCTTTTCAGGTTTATATGACACAATCTCATCCACGTCATATTTCTCAGCGATCCCGAGACTCGCCATGAGCCGCTGCTGCAGCACATCACTGAACATCTGCGTGTTGTATCCCCCTGCCTTGTATCCTTTCGCAACCGAAAGATATGCTTCATGATATCCTGACAGATATGTGGCTGTAACGGCCGGCAGCAGTGAAACAAATTTTCGGCTCAGACGGCCGCGATCGTCAATATCGATTTTTTCGCGGGAGAATACCGACGGATGTCGGGGATCAGTCATGTCATTGACCGTATAGCCCGTCGATGTATAGCTGTGATAGCGCAATGCCGTGTTTTCGTAATCGAGACGGAGCACTCCGGCAAAACTCCACCGTCCCGTGGTAAAACTGCTGCGGTGATACATCGAAATACCCTTTACCGGCATTGTGAACCTGCTCCCGAGAAGAAATTCATCGGAGTCCCATGATATAGGATAGTAAGGATTCATCGCATTCACGTGGTCGATAATCAGCCGATCTATTCCTGTAGACTTAAACGTTACTGGGGCATCCATCCTGCCATGTTTCGAGAAACCGAAAAGGCCTACGGTCCAGTTATAACCTTGGGATTTATGATAACCTTGCGCCACCAATTCTTCGGTAAATGAATGCTCGGTGCGTATCTGCGACAGCGTGAAGTAGTCGAGAGGCAGGAAATCCTGATCGAGAGTCATATTGTCGTCGATATACTGATAACTGCTGATCGACGAGAGTGTAAACGACGGAGCATCCCATTTCACGGTAAGTCCATCGGTAAAAGTAAGCCTCTTGTAAAAACACGGATCATTATAGTTCACCTCTCCGGTTTCCTCAAAGGCATAAGGATAACCCGGTTGACGTGAACGGCCGAATGAAGCTGTATTTTCAATCTTTACCGATGTAACGGGACGCCATTCAGTTTTCCATCTCAGCGACAGGTCACGTGAAGCATCGGCACGCGTTCCGTCATATACATTGGTGACATACCCTCCGAAAGTGCTGTATTGCCCTGAGAGACTCATGCCCAGATATCTGCTGAGCTTGAAGAATCCCGACACAGCCCCGCGGTAAGAATTTCCCGTCCCGGCCTCGGCCAGAAGTCTCACGCCTTGAAAACGCAGCGGAGAGGTGGTGGTGATATTTATGAGGCCTGCCATTGTATTGCGACCATACATAGCCGACTGCGGACCGCGAAGCACCTCTATGCGCTCTATATCGGTAATATCGAAATCGAAAGCATCTTTATTGAGAAAGGGCACGTTGTCAACGTTAAGACCCACAGCCGGCTGATCGATACGCGCACCTATGCCGCGCATATATATCGATGAGGTCATGCGCGAACCATACTCGGGTATATAGAGATTGGGTGACAGAGCCGATACATTTTTCATCGACACGATACCGAGGCGGCGGGCTTCGTCGGCACTTACTACAGTAAGCGCCACGGGAGCCTCAGCAAGTTCTCCCCCGGCCTTTATAGCCGTGACGCTGACTTCACCGAGCGCATATACACTGTCGGATGTCTCTACCGCGCCACATGTCAGCGCTGCCACACACATTAATATAAAAAGCCTCAACTTCACGATGCAAAGTTAAGGCTTTAAGAAGCGGGAATCAATCCCAATAAGTAGTGATTGTCACAGACAGTCGACAGCAGCCTGCTCAATGGGCAGACATGCCTTGTAGCGTCGCAGATAGACGGCAAAACCGGCAACGTCGTCGGCATCAGGAGCGATTTCAGTACCGCTCACACCGGCAAACACACAGTCGTCGAGCCACTGCGGCAGCGACCCGTGTTGCCTGCCTTCGGCTGTATAGGCGGCAAGCAGGGCTATGCCCCATGCGCCCCCCTCTCCGGCAGTCTCCATTACTGAAATGGGAGAGTTGAGAGCGGCGGCAAGCACGCGCTGGCCCACAACCGGAGTCTTAAACAGTCCGCCATGCCCTGTAATACGGTCAACCTTCACATTTTCCTCACCGAAAAGAATTTCATTGCCTATAGCAAGCACAGCCACTGATGAATACAGGTGTGCGCGCATGAGATTAGCCAGTGAAAAGCGGTCGGTGGCTTTGCGCACGAACAGCGGCCGGCCTTCCGACAGGCCTGTCACCGGTTCCCCGGCAAAGTAATTATAAGCGAGCAGTCCACCGCAGTCGGCATTACCTGTAAGCGCATTATTGTAAAGCCGGCCATAGATCTCGTTCATATCTGCGTCGATACCCATGAGCTGCTGGTATTCCTTGAAAATAGAGACCCATGCGTTGAGATCTGACGTGCAGTTATTGGCATGCACCATCGCTACGGGACTGCCGTCGGGGGTGGTGACCATATCGATCATTTCATGAGGTCGTGAAAGCTCCTTGTCGAGCACTATCATGGAGAATGACGAAGTACCTGCCGAAACATTGCCGGTGCGTTTTCTCACCGCATTTGTAGCGACCATACCGGTTCCCGCATCTCCCTCGGGCGGACAGAATGGAGCACCCGGCTTCAGATGACCGCTCGGATCGAGAAGAAGCGCACCCGCAGCGGTGAGAGTCCCGGCATTCTCTCCGGCCACAAGTATGCGCGGGAGTATTTCGAGCAGTTTTTTTCCGAGCGGCGAACCGGCCACGAGAGTATCGAATTTCTCCACCATATGACTGTCATAACCGAGAGTTGCCGCATCGACGGGAAGCATACCCGACGCATCGCCTATACCGAGCACTTTCTCACCGGTGAGCAACATGTGCACATACCCGGCGAGTGTAGTGATGAAATCGATTTCAGGCACATGGGTTTCGCCGTCGAGCACCGCCTGATAGAGATGAGATATGCTCCAGCGAAGCGGTATATTGAAGTCAAACAGATCCGAGAGCTCGGCAGCCGCGCGCGCCGTATTGGTATTGCGCCATGTGCGGAAAGGCACGAGCAGATTGCCTTCAGCATCGAAGGCCATGTAGCCGTGCATCATGGCGCTTATGCCTATGGCGGCAAGATTCTCGATTTCGACGCCATATTCACGCATCACGTTTGCCCTCAGGTCGGCGTAGCAGCTCTGCATCCCGCCTACGATATCGTCGAGCGTATATGTCCACAGGCGGTCGACATGACGGTTTTCCCAATCATGCACGCCTGAAGCCACAGGGACGAAGTCGGGACCTATAAGCACGGCCTTGATGCGTGTTGAGCCGAATTCGATACCGAGCACGGCTTTCCCGCCGGCAATTATTTCTTTCACGTCAGCCATCAGAGATAAAGCGATTTATTGAGCATATAATATACCTCGTTCACGCGGAGGGTCTGCCTGAAGTTCTCGATTGTGGTATTCTTGTCGATATGCACCATCTCGATTCCCGCAATCTCGGCATAATCTTCCCAGAACTCGGGAGTGACATCGTAGGAGAAACATGAATGATGTGTTCCGCCGGCAAGAATCCATGCTGTCGCACCGGTCTCGAAATCGGGCATGGGAATCCACAGAGCCGACGCTACGGGGAGTTTGGGGAGTTCCTTTGATTTGATACACTCCACATCGTTGACGATAAGGCGGAAACGGTTGCCGAGATCCACCACGGTAGCCGTCACGCCCTTTTCAGGCTTGGATGTGAATACCAGACGGGCGGTGAGAGTCTTGCGGACACCTATACCGAGGAAATGTACCTCAAGGCGCGGACGCTTTTCAGCGATGAGCGGACACACTTCAAGCATATGCGCCTGAAGAATCGAGCTCTTTTTGCCGTCGAAATTCAGTGTATAATCCTCAAGGAACGAGCAACCTCCGTCCATGCCTCGGGTCATCACCCAGAGAGTGCGGTATAGAGCGGCCGACTTCCAGTCGCCTTCAGCGCCGAATCCATAGCCTTCGGCCATGAGTCGCTGCGAGGCAAGACCGGGAATCTGGTCAAAGCCGCGACCTGTTTCCTCCACATGGAAATCGCCGAGATCATCAAAATTGGTTGTGAAGCCTTTTGCTCCCTTATCCTTGAGCATGGCGCGCAGTGTAAGCTCGGCCTTTGCGGAATTCCATACCTTGCGATACTCTTCGGTCGACTTGTCCTCAAGAGATTTATCATGAGCATACAGACGGAAATATTCCTCAACAAGAGCATCTACGTCCTCGTTCTTAATAGCGTCGAAATAGCGCATGAGCGAACTGAAAGGCATGTAATCGACGTGGTAGCCCATGCGTATTTCAGCCTCGACCTTGTCTCCGTCGGTCACGGCTACGTTATTCATCTGGTCGCCCAGACGGATTATCAGCATATCCTGTGAGTCAGCCCAGCCTACACACACACGCTGCCACACAGCGATGTGTTTCTGTGTCTCGGAATCTTTCCAGTATCCTGTCACAACTTTGCGGCGCACTCTCATTCGGGCGCATATGTGACCGAACTCACGGTCACCGTGGGCGCTCTGATTGAGGTTCATAAAGTCCATATCCATGGTTTTCCACGGAATTTCGGCATTATACTGGGTGTGGAAATGGAGCAGCGGCTTCGACAATATCTTAAGTCCGTGAATCCACATCTTGGCGGGAGAGAAAGTATGCATCCAAGTGATGATACCGGCGCAGCGTGCATCATTATTGGCTGCTTTCATTATATCTTCGACCTCCTTCGAGGAATTTGCGGTGCCCTTATACACCACTTTCACGGGCAGATTGCCTGAATTATTGAGACCTTCCACCATTTCGCGCGAATGAGCGTCGACCGTGACAACGGCATCGCCTCCGTAAAGGAGCTGAGCGCCTGTCACCCACCATATTTCATAATTTTCGTACATGATATTATTGTTTTTTTGAAGTTACATTTTTAAGTTTCATTGCCCGTAATATGCGCCGGGGCCGTGCTTGCGGTTGAAGTGCTTTTCCACGAGAAGCGGATTCATGGTGAGCGAGGGATTGACCGAGTAGCTGATGAAAGCCATCTTCGCCACCTGCTCCATCACCACCGCATTATGCACTGCGTCATGGGGATTCTTACCCCATGCAAACGGGCCGTGATTCTTGACAAGAACACCGGGAGTGTGCATCGGGTTAAGGTTTTCAAAACGCTTGACTATCACGAGACCCGTATTGAGTTCGTAATCGCCCATAACCTCGTCGCGTGTCATATCGGGAGTGCAAGGAATCGCGTCGTGGAAATAATCGGCATGAGTGGTACCGATATTTGGCAGATCGATTCCCGCCTGCGCCCACGCCGTAGCATAGGTGGAATGAGTATGTACTATGCCCCCTATTTCAGGAAAAGCACGATAGAGAGCAAGATGCGTGGGTGTATCCGACGACGGTTTCAGATTACCTTCAACCCTCTCGCCGGTAGCGAGATCCACCACCACCATATCGTCGGGGGTCATGGTGTCGTAGTCAACACCGCTCGGCTTGATGACCACAAGCCCTTTCTCGTGGTCTATGCCCGAGACATTGCCCCATGTAAATATTACGAGACCATGTTTCACAAGGTCGATATTAGCTTTATAAACCTGATTTTTAAGTTCTTCCAGCATATTGATGAAGTATTAAAATCTATATCTTGAATTTACTTTCGGGACTGTATTTCCCCACATTGAAACGGTATAGTGATGCTCCGCGGCGTGAGCCGGTCTTGTCAATCAGATCGGTTTTCTCTATACACCCCGTTTCCGAAATACGTTTACGGAAATTACGCTTGTCGACAGGTTCGCCAAGAATGGTTTCATAAAGAGTCTGCAACTGTGTGAGGGTGAACAGTTCGGGCAGCAGATTGAAACCGATGGGCATTGTCGAGAACTGACGGCGGATTCTGCCGAGAGCGCGGGCAACCATGGCGGGATGATCGAAACCGAGTTCGGGAAGCGCGTCGAGCGGCATCCATACGGCATGATGCTGTTCGAGCAACCTGAGATCATATTCTTCGGGTCCGAGCAGAGCATAATAGGCAATCGATATCACCCTCTCGCCGGGATCTCGGTCGACTTCACCAAAGGCATGTACCTGCTCCATATACACGTTTTCCAAACCCGTAAGGCTCTTGAGCACCCGCCGGGCCGCGTCGTCGACACTCTCACCGGTCTGAACGAATCCGCCCATCACCGACCATTTGCCCTTTTCAGGCTCAAAGTCGCGCTTGGTGAGAAGCAGACACAGCCGCCCATCTGCCAAGCCGAATATTATGCAATCGACAGCGACGTAAAACCGTGGATTTTCGCTGTAAAACGACATTATTTACCAGAAATAGATATAGAATGCGACCGTGATACCGAGTATAATTACCGTATTGACTACATCCCACACATTCCAGCTGGCTCGTGTCACGGCAATCTGCTCGGGGGTTGCGGTACCGAACACAAGTCCCTGAATCTTTTCTTCCGACGGAGCTTTGGTACAGAGCGATACTATCACTCCCACCGCGAGGCAGAACACAAGCATCCATCCGCAGAAGAAAAGCCAGTTGCAGTCATAGAAAAGATATTGGAACATCGAAGGATCGGTACCGGGAATAATCACGGCATTGCTGTAATAGACTTTAGCACCGAGACGGGTCAATCCGATAATGAGACCCGAAAGGAGCGCCCACATGCCGCCCATCGCAGTGGCTCGTTTCCACAGGATTCCTATGAGGAACGCTGCCGCGATACCGGGAGCGAGCACCGACTGAACATCCTGAAGATAAAGATAGAGCACATCGCCTACGGAGCGCATCACGGGTATCCAGAGTATACCGAGTATCACTATCACCACCGTGGCTGCCTGACCGATGCGGACAAGTTTCTTCGGATCGGTATCCGGACGGTAACGCTGATAGAAGTCGATGGTAAACAGTGCAGCCGACGAGTTGAAAAGCGACGCGAGCGACGACATGAGAGCCGCAAGTATACCGCAAACTATCAGGCCTTTAACACCGGCAGGAAGCAGCTTGGCGACAAGTGTGGGGAAAGCGGCATCGGAATTGACATTTCCGTTGGAAAGCATAGGCAGGAAGCCTTCGGTACCTGCGTCGATGGCATTCTGATGGAGTGCAAAGGCAATCATGCCCGGAATAAGAAACAGGAACACAGGAAGGAGCTTGAGATATGCGCCGAATATTGTACCGCGACGAGCCTCTTTTTCATCCTTACCCGACAGCACACGCTGCACTATGAACTGGTCAGTACACCAGTACCAGAAACCTATCACGGCCGAACCCACGAGGGCACCAAGCCAAGGATATTGCGGATCGCCGTTGTTACGGATGAGATTGACCATCGAGTCACCGTATTCATTGACCTTCACTCCCGAGCATATGCGCATCATCTCGTCCCAGCCGCCGAGTTCCTTAAGACCGAGCACAAGAATAATAAGCGAACCGAGAAGCAGTATGGGAGTCTGAAGCACCGATGTGTATAGCACTGATTTCATACCTCCGAAAATAGTGTAGAGAGCGGTAAGGAGCACAAGACCTATGGCAGCGATCCAAAAGAAATCGATTCCCCACAGTTCCTCGATGCCGAAAACCTGCTGAAATACCAGTCCGCCTGCATAAACGGTCACTGCAACTTTTGTTAGCACATAGCTGATGAGTGAAATGGTGGCGAGAATGGTGCGCGACTGCGGATTGAAACGACGCTCGAGAAATTCGGGCATCGTGTATACCATAGAGCGCGAATAAAAGGGCACGAAAACCCAGCCCAGAAGAAGTATCATCCAGCCCTGAATCTCCCAGTGAGCCATCGCCATGCCCGACGAAGCGCCGGAGCCGGCAAGACCTATGAGGTGTTCGGAACCGATATTGGAAGCGAAAATCGACGCACCTATCGCAATCCATGTCGCGTCTTTACCACCGAGGAAGTAGTCGGCGGCATTGTTCTGTTTCTGCTTCATCACCCACACTATCACGCCTACGAGCGCGGCAGCGAAAATGGCGATGACAATCCAGTCAAGTAGAGCCATAAAGTATTATTTTGAAGTAAAAAATTCGAGGATTGTGTGGCTGGTATATGTCTCGCCGGGGCGCAGCATTACCGAAGGCCACTGCGGTTTATTGGGCGAATCGGGATAGTGCTGCGTCTCAAGTGCTATTCCCGCGCGCTGATTGTAGACAATCGAGTACTTTCCTTTCATTGTTCCGTCGAGGAAGTTACCTGAATAGACCTGCAAGCCGGGTTCTGATGTATATATGTTCATCCCTATCCCGCTCTCGGGGCTATACAAAGTTGCGGCTTTACGGGTAATGTTGCCATTTGTGTCGAGCACCCAGTTATGATCGTATCCGTTGCCATTTTTTATCTGAACGAAATCAGTCATTCCTATTTCAAGTCCCACCGGTTTGGCGGTAGTGAAATCCATAGGTGTACCTGCCACCGGGAGTATCTCTCCCGTGGTCATATATGTGGAATCGACCGGTGTGTATGACGAGCCGGTCACCTGAAGGGTATGGGCTGTGACAGGTTGCTCAGGCTTTCCCGACAGATTGAAATAGGAGTGATTGGTCATGTTGATTACCGTAGGGGCATCGGTCTCGGCTTGGTAGCGTATGTCAAGTTTGTTGCCGTCCATCGCCGTGAAGGTAACCGACGCCTTGACATGCCCGGGAAATCCGTTGTCCCCGTCGGGCGAGTCAATCGACAGGATGAGTGTTGAATCATTAGGTTGCTCGGCATCAAATACCTTATATTGCCAACCCGCGGGGCCTCCGTGAAGTGTATGGCCGAAATTATTCACGGGAAGTTGCACGGTATCTCCGTCGATAACCATCTTACCATGATTTATACGGTTGGCATACCGGCCTATTGTCGCGCCGAAATCCTGAGGATTGTGATCAGGGAAATAATCCTGAATACTGTCGAAACCCAGCACGACATCGCGCATCACACCTTCGGCATCCCGCACGGTGAGAGCCACTATGCGGCCTCCATAGTTGGTAACGGCGACCTGCATATCAGTTTCGCCCTTACTGCTCAAGCAGTATAAAGCGGTAGTTTTTCCATCGACGGTTGCTTCAAAATTTGCCGGATTCATTCCGGCCATGGCAGGCTTGCCGTCACATGAGGCCATCGCCACGCCAAGTGCCGATGCAGCAGCCAGTAAAATCAGTTTGTTCACAGTTTATAGTTTTAAGGTATTATATTAAGTGTAATTTTTACACTTATCTTTCCGAGACAAAATTAAACCATTTGCACGAGTCATGCAAATGGTTTACAATATTTTTTCAGAAAAAAATCAAAAATCTGATTCAGAGATCGAGATGATGCCCCATGCGCTCCTTTTTAGTGAGCATATAGCGACGGTTATAGCGGTTGGGAGCTATCTCGATGGGAACATTTTCTACCACTTCAAGGCCGTATCCTTCAAGTCCTACTCGCTTTACAGGGTTATTTGTCATCAGCCGCATTTTCTGGATACCGAGTTCGCGGAGTATATTGGCGCCTACGCCATAATCGCGTTCATCGGCCTTATGACCGAGATGAAGATTTGCATCGACAGTATCAAGACCTTCTTCCTGCAGCTTATATGCACGGATTTTATCCATCAGACCAATTCCGCGACCCTCCTGATTGAGGTATACGATGGCACCCCTGCCCTCTTTATCGATCATCTCCATCGCTTTGTGGAGCTGATCGCCGCAATCGCAGCGCATCGAGCCGAAAATATCGCCGGTGGCGCATGACGAGTGCACTCTCACGAGCACGGGCTCCCCGTCGGAGACATCGCCCTTTATGAGCGCTATATGTTCGAGACCGTTGCTCTTCTGGCGGAAAGGAACGAGGTGGAAATGACCGAAAGCGGTAGGCATGTCAACTTCCACACCTTTCTCCACGAGCGATTCCTTGGCAAGACGGTATTTGATGAGATCTTCAATCGAGATGAGTTTAAGGCCCCATTCATCGGCTTTCTTGCGGAGCTGAGGCAGTCGGGCCATGGTTCCGTCCTCATTGAGTATCTCTATGAGGGCTGCAGCCGGCTGCATACCTGCCAGACGGGCGAGATCAATGGCAGCCTCGGTGTGTCCGGCACGACGGAGCACTCCGGCATCCTGCGCATAAAGCGGATGCACGTGACCCGGGCGACCGAAGTCTTCGGCAACCGATTCAGGATCGGCGAGAGCACGGATGGTAGCGGCGCGGTCATGCACGCTCACACCGGTGGTGCATCCTTTAAGGAGGTCGGCGGTGACGGTGAACGGTGTACCGAGCATCGAAGTGTTGTTCTCAACCTGATGTGTCAGGCCCAGTTCCTTGCAACGCGATATGGAAAGCGGAGCGCACAACTCACCGCGGGCATTGGAAATCATGAAATTGACATGATCCTCGGTCACCTTTTCGGCAGCAACAATGAGGTCGCCCTCGTTTTCGCGGTTTTCGTCATCGACCACAACCACAAATTTTCCGTTTCGGAAATCTTCAAGAGCTTCCTCGATGCTGTCAAGTCGGATATCATTCATATTCTTTTTCATTAGAATCTGATGCAAATTTACGAATAATTTTTCAGATTAACGCAATGTAAGCACCGAGAGTTGGGTAAGTTGCTGAGCTGATGAGATTATTTCATCAACCGTCACGGCTGTAATGCGCTCAAGGGTAGCTGAAAGCGGCGCTACCGTACCGAAATAGAGCATAGAGCGCCCCTGTGAAAGGGTGGTCTGCTCGGCGTTGACCGATGCTATCACGAGCTGTCCGGCATACTGGCGTTTAGCCTGAGCGAGGCGCCGCTCGTTGATGCCTCCCTGAGCTATGCGGTCAATGGTATTCACGACCAATCGTCGACATCGTGAAGCATCGTCGTGGTCACATCCGAAATATATTGTAAAGAGGCCTGTATCAGTGAGATGGCTTGCCGAAGCATCGATAGAATATACCAGACCGCGACGCTCGCGCAACTCTACGTTAAGCAGCGAGTTCATACCGGGTCCGCCGAGAATATTGGTAAGCAGCGCCATAGCATATCTGCCGGAATCAAACAATCCGCCTATGCGCGCTCCCATTACCACATGCGACTGGTGCGACGAGATTTCTTTCACGTTGTCAAACTGCATCACCTCAGGAGGGAGCATGCGTATCCTCTCGCGGTCAGGAAACGAAAGAGTGCCGAAATACTCGCCGGCAATTTTTTCCACCTGCCGCGGCTGCGTGGGGCCGGAGTAGAAGAAAATCATCTGACGCGGCGTATAGAAGCTGTCGAGATACTGCCGGCATACTTCAGGAGTAAAACCCGATATCGAATCAACCGTACCCAGTATATTATGACCGAGTGAAGATCCGGCAAAAATCATATCCTCGAAATCGTCGTAAATCCCGTCGGAGGGAATATCGGAATATGTATTGATTTCATCGGCAACCACATCCCGCTCGCGGTCAATTTCGGTCACAGGAAACGATGAGCGTTTCACGAGGTCAGAGATCAGCTCGGCAGCCCGGCGCAGATTTCCTTTGGGAAACGTGGAGTAGACATATGTTTCTTCCTTTGTGGTGTAGGCGTTGAGTTCTCCGCCCACGGCTTCCATGCGGTTGATGATATGCCATGACTTGCGATGGGTGGTACCCTTGAAGATAGTATGCTCCACGAAGTGGGCAAGGCCGTAACGATCGGCTGTAAGTTCATCGCGCGAACCGGCATTTACAGCCACTCCGCAATATTCCACTTCACCCTGACGGTGACAATGGACTATGTGCATACCATTCGGAAGCGAAAAGAACGAAATAGGTAAATTGTACATCTTATATTAACTGACGCTGTCGGCCGGCAGTTATCCGGCGGCAGCGTCAGAAAGTTATTTTTTAAGAAGATATTACTTGCTCTTCATCTTTTCCCAAGTATCCTTGAGGGCGATTGTACGGTTGAAGATAAGATTGTCGGGGGTGGAATCAGGATCGAGCGTGAAATACCCTATTCGCTGGAACTGCAGGGGCAGTCCGGGGCGGGCTATTTCAGCGAGATATGGTTCGATCTTGATGCCCTCAACCACCTTGAGCGAGTCGGGATTGAGCATTTCGCGGAAATCGCGCTCGGTCTCAGCTGCGGGATTCTCTACCGAGAAAAGACGATCATAGAGGCGGGCGGTGGCATTAACCGCTTTTTCAGCCGATACCCAGTGGAGCGTACCCTTCACCTTGCGCATGCTGCCGGGCATTCCGCTGCGCGTCTCGGGATCGTAGGTACAATAGATTTCCTCGATATTTCCTTCGGCATCCTTCTTCACACCGGTGCACTTGATGATATACGCACCTTTCAGACGCACTTCACCGTCGGGGGCAAGGCGGAAGAATTTCTTGGGAGGATTCTCCATGAAGTCATCGCGCTCGATGTAGATTTCGCGAGTGAAAGGCATGGAGTGAGTTCCAGCTGCGGGATCTTCGGGATTGTTCTCCATCTCCACCATTTCGGTCTGACCTTCGGGATAGTTGGTAATCACCACCTTGACGGGATTTATTACCGCCATGCCTCGGGTAGCCACGGCATTGAGGTCGTCGCGAACGGCATGCTCGAGCAGGGATATGTCGTTGAGAGCCTCGTATTTGGTGTATCCGATAGTATTTATGAAATTGCGTATCGCACGTGGAGTGTAACCGCGACGGCGCAGACCGGATATGGTAGGCATACGCGGATCATCCCACCCTGCCACAAGTCCTTCCTTGACAAGCTGAAGGAGCTTGCGCTTCGACATCATGGTATAGGTGAGATTGAGGCGGTTGAACTCGATCTGGCGCGGACGATAGGTTTCGTCGGCGAGTTCATCCACGAAGTAATCGTAAAGCGGACGGTGAGGTACGAACTCGAGAGTGCATATCGAGTGGGTCACACCCTCGAAATAATCGCTCTGACCGTGGGCGAAGTCATACATCGGGTATACTTTCCACTTTGTACCTGTGCGGTGATGGGGATGCTTGATGATGCGGTACATAATGGGGTCGCGGAAGTGCATGTTGGGCGAAGCCATATCGATTTTCGCACGAAGCACCCGGGAGCCTTCTTCAAATTCTCCCTCATTCATGCGCAGGAAAAGATCAAGATTTTCCTCGGGAGTGCGGTCACGATAAGGGCTGTTGGTTCCGGCTTGTGTGGGAGTACCTTTCTGGGCAGCTATTTCTTCCGAAGTCTGGTCATCAACATATGCCTTGCCCTCCTTAATCAGACGCACGGCAAGGTCAAAAAGCTGGGGAAAATAGTCGGAGGCATAATATTCCCGGTTACCCCAGTCAAAGCCGAGCCAGTGGATATCTTCGCGTATAGAGTCGACATACTCCACGTCTTCCTTAACCGGGTTGGTATCGT
>JAIDUB010000058.1 GCA_029060405.1 Duncaniella sp.
GCCTTAACCTGCCTCAGCTTACAGAAATAGCAGGGGAAACAGGGTTTAACGAGAGTCTTGCCCTCGAGTTGCGCGACGACATTCTTTGCCGCGAAAGTCAGTTGCTCGCACCCATGCTTTATGCTCCGGAACGGCTTTCGGCCGAAGAGGCGATGGAGTGGATCTCGAAAGTCACTTCAATAGAGGCAGCTGATATCCTGTGCCACAAACTGTTGCGAAAGATTCCGGCTGCGTGGGAGGTGGTGGAGAAAGCGATGGTAAGCGACGACGCCATGACCCGTTACACCGCTGCCCGCCTTACTTTCAATCTCCTGTATTCAGCTCCTGACCGCGTTGAAAAGGTCGCAAAAGCATTGAGCGATGATACTGACACGCTCGTGTCAAGGATAGCGGCTCAGATGCTTGAGGAGCTCGAGTTCATCAAGGATTGAGCTAACGCGTCGGCACACTTCTCTCCGTCCATAGCTGCCGAAACTATACCTCCGGCATATCCCGCTCCTTCTCCGCAGGGATAAAGTCCGGGAATATGGATGTGGTTCAGTGAAATCTCGTCGCGGGGTATGCGTACGGGTGATGACGTGCGGGTCTCCGCTCCTATCAATACTGCCTCGTTGGTGAGAAAACCACGGTTTTTCCTGTCAAAGTCCCTGAATCCCTGCTGAAGCCGTTTGGCCACGAAAGGTGGCAGTAAGTTATCCATGCGGGCAGGATGGATGCCGGGTGCATAGGAAGTATCGGGCAACGATTCCGACGGGCGGGAGTTTACGAAATCTTCCATCCTCTGGGCAGGGGAATTCTGAGTCTTGCCGGCTTCCTCCCAGAATTGTCGCTCGATGGCCTCCTGATAATCCATCATTTTCAGGGGCGACTCACCGGGTACATCTTCGGGTAATATCTCAACCACCATACCGGAATTGGCCCAGCGTGTGCCACGGTTGGAAGGCGACATGCCGTTGACCACCAGCTGCCCTTCGCCGCTCGCAGCCGGTATTATGAATCCGCCGGGACACATGCAGAATGAATATACGGCGCGTCCGTCAACACGTGTCAGCATCGTATATTCGGCCGCGGGCAGATATTTGCCGCGTCCCTTGCGCGAGTGATAGCGTAAGCAGTCGATGAGATGCTGCGGATGCTCGAGTCGCACACCTATGGCCAGACCTTTGGGTTCCAGCGTCACTCCTTCAGCCGCAAGCATGCGGTATACATCGCGCGCCGAGTGGCCGGTGGCAAGTATTACAGGACCATGATACTCATGGCCTGAAGCATCTGCCACGCCTATCACGCATCCGTCGCTTATAATCAGCCTTTCCACTCTTGTGCCGAAGCGGATTTCACCGCCGGCCTCTTCTATGGTATGCCGCATGGCTTTGATCACTCCGGGCAGACGGTCTGTGCCGATATGAGGATGGGCGTCGCGGAGAATATCTTCCGATGCTCCGTGCTGGCAGAAAATGTTGAGAATCTTTTCAATGCTGCCGCGTTTCTTGCTTCGGGTGTAAAGTTTGCCGTCGGAAAAAGCACCAGCGCCGCCTTCGCCGAAGCAATAGTTAGAATCGGGATCCACGATATTCTCTCGCGCTATGCGCGCCATATCCTTGCGTCGGGCATCGACATCCTTGCCACGCTCAAGTATCACCGGCTTCACGCCGAGCTGCACGAGGCGCAGGGCGGCAAAGAGTCCGGCAGGACCGGCGCCTACTATTATACCCTGAGGGGCATCGGCGGGAAGTTTGGGATATTTCTCGGGTACGCACAACGATACATTGAGGGGCAACTCGTCAATATACACTTTAAGAGCAAGATTGATTTTCACGTCGCGCTGGCGTGCATCAATCGACCGGCGTGCTATAACGACCCGCTTCACCCTTGCAGGCGCGATATTGAGTTTACGCGCCACTACGGGGATTAGAAAGCGTTCATCTGACGCTGTGCGCGGGTCAGTGGTAAGGGTAATATCTTGTATCATATCAAAGCAGTCCTTCGCGGATTTTACGGTCAGTATTACGCATTGAAATCCACAGGGTCACCACTGCGAATACAAATGCTATGAAGTCGCTCGCAGCCATCGAAGCCCACACGCCGTCAATACCATAGCGTCTCGGAAGAACGATCAGGAACGGAATGAGGAATATGAGCTGACGGGTAAGCGACAGGAATATCGACACCTTGGGCTTGCCTACGCTCTGGAAAAAGTTCTGAATCACAATCTGGCAACCGACTACGGGATATGCAATGAAATAAATCCTGAATCCTTCACGGGCTATGGCGATAAGTTGCTCGTCGATGGTAAACAGAGAGCTGACGGTATCAGGCATAAGTTCGGTAACAATCCATCCGCACGATGTTATGGCAACTCCGAGCCATATGCCTATGCGCAGTGTCTTTCTTACGCGGTCGAAATTGTGAGCGCCATAGTTATACCCGAGGATGGGCTGCATGCCCTGCGTGACGCCAAACACTATCATTACGAAAAACATGGTGGTGCGGTTGACAATACCATAGGCGCCTACGGCAAGATTACCGTCGGTACCTCCGTAGTTCAGAAGCGCATGATTGATGAATATCACCACCACACATGCCGTGACATTCATAAGGAAAGGCGATAGACCTATCGCATAAATGCGTTTAATGATCGCACCGGTCAGCCACTTGTTGTCGCGCTTGAAATGAATGGAACTCTTTGTCGACAGGAAGTGACAGAGCACCCATACGAAGGCCACGCTCTGTCCGCACACCGTCGCTACAGCCGCGCCGCGTATGCCCCAGCCGAATTTGAAAATGAAAAGCGGAGCGAGAATCACATTGACTACCACTGACATGAGTGCCGAAATCATAGCCTTGCGCGGATATCCGGTAGCGCGCATCAGGTTGTTGAGTCCTATGAAAACGTAGCTTATGGGAGTACCCATAAGTATCACTTCCATAAACTCGCGGGCATATGGTATGGTCTCGGGTGTGGCGCCGAAAAATGTAAGGATTTCGTCAAGGAAAATATATGTTATCCCACCGAAGATTACCGAGTGGATGAGACATAATGTCATTACATTGTTCACCACATCGGTAGCACGGGAATAGTTCTTCTGACCGAGAAATATGGAGCTGATGGTAGCGCCGCCCACGGCGATCAGCGTACAGAACGCCACCACAAGATTCATGAGCGGAAATGTGATTGCAAGACCTGCTATGGCCATTGCGCCCACTCCTCGCCCTATGAATATGGAATCGACTATATTGTAGAGCGACGTGGCGACCGCCGCTATTATGGCAGGGACGGAATATTGGGTGAGCAGTTTGCATATCGAGCTCACGCCGAGATTCTCGGTCGATCCCGCGGCAGCCGGAACAGGCTTTTTATCTGAAGGAACTGATGACATGTGAAAAAATTTTTACAAATTTACACAGAAATTCGCATAGCCATGCACCTCATCATTAAAAAAAACTTAAAGGCATGAAAAGGTCCAAGATGAACAGTGGAATTTTTTGGGAATAAAGAAATTTTTCGCTAATTTTGCCGATAGAAATTCCAATAACTAAAAATACAATCATCAATGACAATCGATCAGTACAATTTTGCCGGTAAGAAGGCAATCGTCCGCGTTGACTTCAACGTGCCTCTGGACGAAAACGGTAATATCACCGACGATACCCGCATCCGCGGTGCTCTCCCCACCCTCAAAAAGATCCTCAACGACGGCGGTTCCCTTATCATAATGAGCCACATGGGTAAACCCAAAGGCAAGGTTAACGCCAAGCTCTCGCTCAGCCAGATCAAAGACGCCGTAGCCAAGGCTCTCGGTACCGAAGTGGAATTTGCCGAGGATTGCGCCAAGGCTGCCGATCAGGCCAAGGCTCTCAAGCCCGGTCAGGTGCTTCTGCTCGAAAACCTCCGCTTCTATCCCGAGGAGGAAGGCAAGCCCGTAGGCATTGACAAAGCCGATCCCGCTTACGATGCAGCCAAGAAGGAAATGAAAGAGCGTCAGAAAGAATTTGCAAAGACTCTCGCTTCATATGCTGATGTTTATGTAAACGACGCCTTCGGTACAGCTCACCGCCGTCACGCCTCCACTGCCGTGATCGCCGATTATTTTGATGCCGACGACAAGATGCTCGGATACCTCATGGAAAAAGAGGTGAAGGCTGTTGATAATATTCTCAGCGACATCAAGCGCCCCTTCACCGCTATCATGGGAGGCTCAAAGGTTTCTACCAAAATAGGTATTATCGAAAACCTCATGGAGAAAGTTGACAACCTCATCCTCTGCGGCGGTATGACCTATACTTTCGCAAAGGCTTTAGGCGGCAATATCGGTAAGTCGATATGCGAGGAAGACAAACTTGATCTCGCGCTCGACATCATCGAAAAGGCCAAGCAGAAGGGTGTGAACCTCGTGCTCGGTACTGACTGTGTGGCAGGCGACGATTTCAAGGACGGCTGCAACACTCAGGTATGTTCCGTTATGGAAATTCCCGAAGGCTGGGAAGGCATGGATGCAGGTCCCGATTCGCGCAAGGCTTTTGCCGACGTGATCAAGAATGCAAAGACTATTCTTTGGAACGGTCCTGCCGGTGTATTTGAATTCGATACATTTACAGGCGGCTCACGCGCTATCGCCGATGCTATCGTAGAAGCTACCGAAAATGGCGCTTTCTCTCTCATCGGTGGTGGTGACTCCGTAGCTTGTATCAACAAGTTCGGTCTTGCCGACAAGGTATCTTACGTATCTACCGGTGGCGGTGCCCTTCTCGAAGCCATCGAAGGCAAGGAACTCCCCGGTATCGCAGCAATCCGCGGCAGCAAGAAGTAATTAACGCTTCCTTATAGCAATAAATCAGCAGGAGATAATTACCCGGTACAGGTGCTTATCTCCTGCTTTTTCTATGTTTACATATACAATTTTACCGATATATCAGCGGAATTGATGTGCGGATGTCGGCAGAGGAAGTGCCGATAAGGAGGTCGAAACTACCCGGTTCGATCTTCCATGAATGGGTGGTTTCATCGAAATACGCGAGCATCGACGGTTCGATGTCGATATGCACGGCTTTTGTCTGTCCGGGCTGAAGATACACCTTACTGAAGGCTTTCAGTTCCTTTACAGGCCGAGGTACCGATGAATGATTGTCGGCTACATAAACCTGAACAACCTCAGCGCCCGCACGTTGCCCGATATTACTCACAGGGATGGAAAGTGTCACGTTTTCGCCCTCACTGACTACAGACGACGAAAGCGACGGGCGCCCAAACTCAAACGTAGTGTAGCTCAGGCCGTGACCGAAAGCCATGAGGGGTTTTATAGAATCCTTTTCGAGAGATCGGTACCCTACGAAAATATCGTCGATATATTCTTGTCTCGGGTTCTTCCCGTCAGCATCAGTCACGCCGGGATATGAAATCTCACCGGCAGCATGGGCGCGCAGATCTTCAAGCTTCACCGGGAATGAAAACGGCAGATGCCCCGACGGATTCACCTTTCCGGTAATCACATCGGCCATCGATTCTCCTGTCATGGTACCGAGATACCAGCTTTGCAATGCAGCGCTTACATTACTCAACCAAGGCATGGCATAGGCATTTCCCGATATATTCGCAACTATGATATTGGGATTCACAGCGGCAAGCTCACTTATAAGCTGATCCTGTCCCCACGGCAGATTATACCCGCGGCGGTCAGTCGACTCGCAATCCTGAAAACCATTTTTATTCAGGCCGCCTATGTATATCACCACATCGGCATCGCGGGCAAGCGCCACAGCTTCATCCCTGAGCGAATCGAGTGTTGACTGAGGTATTATATCTTCTTTTCCGTATCTCGGTCGGCCTGATACATAACCCTTTGCATATTTAACATTGGCGAAGCGACGGCTTAGCGACGACAACGGAGTGAACATATCTTTCACTTTCAGGTCACTCGATCCGCCACCTTCATTAAGATTACGTGTAGCGTTCTCGCCCACGACAAGTATGCTGAGGGTTTCAGTAGTATCGAGAGGGAGAATACCGCTGTTTTTCATCAACACTATCGCCTCGTCGCCTATGGATTTTGCTGCCGCATAGTGCTCGGGCGATGCGACAGAACCGAATGGCTTGTTACGGTTCATGGACGTGCGGAATATCAGACGCAACACGTTTGCGGCCTTGGCATTTAGAGTTGAATCGGGCAAAGAGCCGGCACGCAGTTTGGCAAGATATGGTCCGGCAAGGTAATAATCGTCATAACCGAATTTGCTTTCCGACGTAAGACCGTTGGTATACGATCCCATTTCGATATCAAGACCGTTGAGCGCAGCCTCATCGGTATCGTGGGCACCGCCCCAGTCGGTAATTACCGCACCGTCAAATCCCCACTCGCCACGCAATATATCGACCAGCAGACGGTGATTATGACAGGCGTGCTCGCCATCATATTTATTGTATGCTCCCATTATGCTCCATGCACCGCCACGTTCCACGGCCGCCTTGAATGCGGGAAGATATATTTCATACAGGGCGCGGTCAGATACTTTCACGTCGATATCTCCACGCCATTGCTCCTGATTGTTGAGCGCAAAATGTTTCACGCATGCCGCCACACCATTTTTCTGAAGCTCCTGAACGTAAGGCACAACCATCTCCGAAGCCAGACACGGATCTTCGCCCATATATTCAAAGTTACGGCCGTTGAGCGGAGTGCGATAGATATTGACTCCCGGGCCAAGCAACACGTCCTTACCGCGGTAACGTGCTTCCTCACCCACACTTTTACCATACAAAGCTGACAGCTCGGGATTCCACGTTGCGGCAAGAGCCGTCAGTGCCGGAAATGCCGTCACCGAATCACATGTCCATCCGGCATATTTCCAGT
>JAIDUB010000059.1 GCA_029060405.1 Duncaniella sp.
TGCCGAGATTATCGTTGCGAAACACCGTAGCGGTCGAGTCGATGATGTGAAGATGCGCTTCAAGTCAAAATACGCCCGCTTTGAAAACTGGGAGGAGACTGCCTCAATGAGTTCCGTAACCGTGGGCTCGCGTATAAATACCGATGGCGGCGCCGATACAACCGGAGGCCGGTTTGCAGGCCAGTTCTCGGGGCAGTTCGGTGGCGGCTCGGCCGACATCACCGCAGCCACGTCCGATGAACTCGCCCCGTTCTAAGACCCGGTTCCCCAATATTTGTTAAAGCTGAGGACGTATATCGCCGCGAGATTTTTGTCTTGTGATAAAGGAGCGTAGCCGTAGCTACGTGACTGAAGAACAAGTCAAAAAGCGCCGGCGAGATGCGGTGGTAAGGTAACTTTCTGCCCCGTTACACAATTACAAGCACCTAAATTCGGTTATATGATTTTATAGGTTAACTAATATTGGGGAACCGGGTCTGATTATCTGTCGAAATCGTAGCCGCGGTCGCTGAGAGCGGCACGCATGGTGTAGTTGAGGCCTTCGCGGTAATAACCGATTATTTCCTCAATCCATCCTTTATCGCTGGGATTGGAGGTGCGGTTTTGATGATATTCTGTAAACTCGCGGTCATAATCAAGCATCTTGGCGGCAAGGTCGGCGGTGCCGTAGCGGTTGGTGAATATCACTGTATCCTCTTTCTGCTTGGGCTTGAGATCGGGTATCTCGCGCGGCACGCCCACGGCTAAAGCACACACGAGATAAACACGTTCGGGCAAGCCGAGGATGTCGGAGATAACCTTGGGATCGACCGTGCGCGCATAACCTATCGGGCAGCATCCGAGCCCGCGCGACACGGCTGCCGTGATGGCGCTCATCATAGCCAGCGCGGCGTCAACGGTGCCTACGATCAATCCGTCGGCTGTGCGCTCGAAAGCCGGATATTCCATGCCTTTTGCCTTAGCGGCTACGGCTATTTTATTGAAATCGCTCAGAAAGGCAAATACGCGGGATGAAGTCTTGATCTGTTTCTGACCGATACTTTCGGCGAGTTGTTCCTTGAGCGCTTGGTCAGATATTTCTATTACGGAAAACTGCTGTCCGTTGTAGCTCGTGGGGGTATTGCGGATTGCGTCGCGTATAAACTGAAGGTCGGCTTCGGGTATAGGTTGGCGCTCATAGCGGCGCACGCTGCGACGGTCGAGTAGGGTCTTTTCAACTGTTTGTTCCATATCTTGATTCTGAATTAATTTTCTGAAATAAAAACGTCAATGAGAGTATCATTGTTTAGTATTACACAAATGCCAGCACAAGCAGCGACGAGAAAACAAGTATCAGATTGGCGGCGGCATACGTCACCGTGTATCCGAGTACCGGAACCGTGCTTTCAAGGGCATCCTGAATAGCGCCGATGGATGCAACTCCGCAACGGGCGCCGGCCACGCAGCCGAGAGTCTCGGGGGCCGAGAAGCGGAATATCTTGCGAGCGATAAAAATGTTGACGGTCAGTGCGAACAGAGTGGCGGCTATGCCTACGAAAAACAACGGCAGACCCACTTCCTGAAGCCCCGCAATAAATTTCGGCCCCGACGAGAGTCCCACTACGGCCACAAACATGTTGAGTCCCATGTTGTCGAATATCCACACCACAGGGCCGGGAATATTTCCAAATGTGGGGCGACGGTTGCGGAGCCAGCCGAAAAACAGTCCGGCCAGAAGCACACCTCCGCTGGTGCTGAGCGATACGGGTACTCCGCCTATGTGTATGGCGAGGGCTCCAATGAAACACCCGAGTGCCACGCCGAAACCGAGAAGCACCATGTCGGTAGATACACTTTGGCGGTCGGCATAACCGATTTCACGGGCTGCGATGGCGACATTGCGCGGTGAGCCAGAAAGTGTCAGCACGTCGCCTCGCCCGAGCACGAGATTATTGCGGCCGGGTAGATTCATGTTGTTGCGGGTAATCTTGCTCACGAGCACCCCTTTCATAAAGGGCCGGCGGCGCAGTGTGCCGAATGTCATGCCATCGACGCCTTTACCTGCCACTGTCACGGGCAGATTTTCGGCTCCGAAACTGAGAAGCTCATGGTCAGCCACTTCGTTACCTATAAGTACGGGTTCATCCACTATCACTTCACTGCGAGCACTGAGTACCACGAGGTCGCCGCTGCGAATCAATGTGTCGGGCGACGGGTCGACAATCTTGCCCCGGATGCGCAGGCGCTCTACGAAAATGCGCTCATTGCGATCGGCAAAATATTTCTCGACTTCCGACACGGTATGCGGTTTTTCAAACAGGTCGCCTCCGGCGCGATACACTCGGTAGCTTACAGGAGTGTCGGCTACGGTGAGACTCGGATCGATTTTTTCAGTACCGTCGTCCATCGCTTTTTCGATGGCATCGGTCTCAGCCTTTACTTTCTCCATTCCGCCGAGAAGCATCGGCCCGATGTTTGACAGAAACCAAGCCGAGCCGATAGTGCCGAATATATAGGTCACGGCATAAGCCGTGGGTATCATGTCAAGGATATGCTGCTTTGCTTCGGAAGTCATGGAGAGCTCGCGCACGGTATCGGCTGAAAGACCCAGCGATGCCGATGCTGTCTGAGAACCGGCAAACAGGCCGAGTGCCACTCCGGTGTCGTACCCCATAAGCTTGGCCGCTAATATTACAGTACCGGCGCACACGAGCGCACCCACGAGTGCAAATGCTAGTTGCTTCAACCCGCTCCCCTTGAACGCGCGGAAAAATTGCGGCCCCACACTGTAACCGATCGAAAACAGGAACAACATGAAGAAGATAGTCTTGACAATCTGCGGAATATCAAGGTCGAGCTGACCTATGATGACTCCCACCAGCAGCGTGGCGGCAACAGGCCCGAGTGTGAAGGATTTGTATTTCAGTCGTCCGAGCCAGAATCCTATACCGAGGGTGAGAAAGATGGGGATTACGGGGTTATGTCGCAGAATATCGACGATCCAGTCCATAGTGATTTTAACGTGAGATGATAAATGTTAACATCACTATTAACAATCTTGCAGCGGCTTTCGTTCACTCGGCGGCTTTACGGGCTGCCTCGGCATCGGCGGCTATCTTCTCAAGCTGCTCGGGCGACAGAAGTGTGTGCTTCTTCTCGCACCGGAAACTGTTGAGCTGCAGCGGCGTAAGTTTTTCAGCCGACAGTAAATCAGGATGAGGGATATGCTTAATTTTCTTCATTGTCGTGAGAGTTTTCTATAAGTGGCATAATGGCGTTGAGCCCGAGCATAATGCTGAGGTAGGCGAGGCCGAGTGCGAAAAAGTTGAGCGAAAGAGGCCATATGTCGCGCAGCCATCCGCCCGACAGATAGCTGAAAAAGAGCAGCCACAGCGAAGCCTGAACGCACACGCAAAGCGTGCACCATTTCTTAGCGCGGAATTTCTGATACCATATGCTCCAGAAAGTGAATGGCAGGCAGCACAGGTTGCAAAGCGCCAGCCATGGCATCATGTCGGGAAGCAGCAGAAGAGTGATGAGGCTTACGGAGAAGTATGCGAATCCCACTTCGCTCCATCCGAAAAGTCCGAAAAACTTCGATGCTTTCATTTCGAGGATGGAGTCACAGCCTCCGTCCTGAAGCACCTTGCACACCCGGTCGGCAGCCGGATTGTGAATCTTAAGGGATTTCTGTACGAGCAGATATGTGAAATATAACCCCGCAAGATCAATCGCCGCCACGAAGATGGTTGACAGATGCCGGTACAGACCGTTTGCGATGAAAAGATAGGCAAACAGTATCAGGCAGGCTGCTGCGAGTACCCATTTCTTGGCACGCATGAAGAAGTCGATGCGGGCATGGGCACTATAGTCGGGTTCATGGGCGTCCTCGGCGGGAAATGAGAGCAGCACCACACCGTCCCATGCCTGCTTGAACTCGTCGGTCGGAATCTTTTCGTCGACTCCGAGCGTGCGGTAACTTATGTTGTCACCGTCAATGCCTGTCACGATTACGAACCCCGCGGGTGTGCCGGCCAGAAACGGGGGCGCTATCTTGGATATTTCATCCTTATCGGCGAGTCGGTAGCCCTCAGATTTCACACCATACTCTTCGAGAAGTTTGGTTAATCCGAACAGGGTGTGAAACGGCATTGCCTTGAGGCGGTCGGCGGTATAACTGTCGGTGTGGGGTACACCGAGCGCCTCAAGATAATCGTTGATAAGGAGCGGAAATTTGTTGTGTGACGGCATGACGGTGGAATATTACATGAACGATTGAATCTTATCGAGAAGGAACTGTCCGTCCATCTCGCCGCTTTCGCGCCATACGGGTTTGCCATCGCGGTAGATGATGAAGGTGGGTGTACCGGTGATCTTTTCCACATCGGCAAGATGGGCATTCTGATCGATATCGAGCTGATATACGTCGACCTGACCGGCGAGGAGTTCTTTTATCTGTTGGACCACGGGAGCCATTGCGCGGCAGTGGCCGCACCATGTTGCGAAAAATTCCACGAGTACCACGGGTGTGGATTTGATAGCGTCAGTGTAATTCATAACTTGTCAATGTTAAGTTTGTTTTCAAATTTGATATTATAACATTTTCCCGGAATCGAATGTTCTCGTCGCGTAAGTTAATTACTATGAACATGCGGAGGCGGCAGAGTGTTATTACTTAAAAATGATAAGATGAAAACAGTTAATCCCGCTTTTGAAAATATAGTCACGCGCACAAGCGTGAGACGATTTACCTCCGAGGCTGTTTCGGCTGAGGAAACCGATGCGCTGCTCCATGCGGCAATGTGTGCGCCAACGGGTGTCAACCGGCAGCCGTGGGAACTTATAGCGGTGGACGATGCCGCGTTGCGGGGGCGTCTTGCGTCGGCGTTGCCTTATGCAAAGATGGCCGCTAACGCGCCGCTTGTGATAGTGGTGTGTGGCAACGAGGAGCGATTTCTCGATGGCGACGACTCGACGCTTTGGGTGCAAGACCTCTCGGCCGCGTCGGAAAATATTCTTCTTGCCGCACATGCACTTGGGCTCGGGGGAGTGTGGACGTGCCTTTATCCTCACGATGACCGCATGAAAGCAACGGCGGAAATACTGAGTATCCCCGCCGGTATAGTGCCGTTCAGTCTCATTCCCATAGGACACCCGCTCACGGCGCAGCCACCTATGAATAAGTGGAGGCCTGAGCGGGTGCATCGTAATGGATTCTGATTTATTCTTTCTCAGCCGCGGCGCGCTTGGCTCGGTTGGCGAGAATCACTTTCACGAATGATTCGGGAAGTCTCACGTTGTAAAGATCTATAGCCTCGTCAAACAGCGGGGCTATTTCTTCGTCGGTAAATCCGGCTATGCCGCAGCCTATGCGTGTCACATAAAAGGTGTTCTGGTCACATTCGCGCGCATAGTCTATGAAT
>JAIDUB010000006.1 GCA_029060405.1 Duncaniella sp.
GCGACCACCGAGATCTACACAAGGCTATTCGTCGGCAGCGTCAGATGGGTATAAGCGACAGTATTCAGAATAACTTCGTCAAGCAGCCCCTTCTGATAGAGATACTGTCCGCGGATAAGGTCGCGATACGACATGTATTGATCGCTGCCCTGCTTCTTAACGTCACTCTTCAGGGTGAGATCGAAATTGATACCTTCAGGAGTAGTGAAATTCGAGCTTATACTAACAGTGCCGTCGAGATTGGTGCGCGGATAAAACCTGCTTTCTATACGGGCAGCGTCTTCCTCAAGAAAATACTTGGTTTCGTTCTGCTCGAGTCGGGTCACAACCGCATATAAACTGCGCTTCACCCCCTCCGAAAACTGGTCATCCCGCATCTGGATCATGTTTCTAAGATACATGATCTGCACATACAGGAGGCCGAGGAAGGTCAGCGCCATGATTATTGTCAGAAACCAGATCGTAGATTTTTTCATCTTTTTACGGTTTTGGGCTGATTTGTTATTTTTATGCGGTCGTTTAATTAATGTTATCTTAATATGTTAACAAATATAATCGCTAAAGGTTGTAAAATAATTAAAAAATCATTTACCTCTTTAACATATAACGTCAAAATTAACATAAAATTGTGAATTTCCCAAATGTAAGGCTTAAATTTGCACGGAAAGCGGAAAATAAGTAAATTCGCGGTAAGAAACCTTTTGCGATGTTTGCACCTTTTTCTCTTAACCTTCGCGGGCGGTTGTTGCAGATCAATCGTCCGGCAGTAATGGGGATATTGAATATAACCCCCGACTCATTCTATGCTTCAAGCCGGGCTTTTGACGATGAAACGATTGCACGAAGGGTTGAAAAAAAGATAGAGGAAGGCGCGGATATAATTGATATAGGCGCATGCTCCACCCGTCCCGGGGCTTCGGAAATTTCATCGGACGATGAAATGCAACGGCTGAAGCACGGATTGAAGATACTGCGTGAGGTAAGCGAAGATATACCCGTTTCGGTCGATACTTACCGTAGCGATGTTGCTAAAATGGCAGTGCTGGAATACGGAGCCGATATTATCAACGATATTACCGGAGGTGATGGCGACGCCGATATGTTTACTACTGTCGCTGATCTTCACGTGCCCTACATCTTGATGCACATGAGAGGCACCCCCGCCACAATGTCGTCGATGACCGGATATGACAACGTTGCTGCCGAAGTATCGGCTTGGCTGCAGCGCAGAGTCAGGGAGCTTGCTCTTATGGGAGTGAGCGATGTGATAGTCGACCCGGGAATAGGCTTTGCCAAAACTGTCGAGCAAAACTATTTTTTGCTCAACTGCATCAGTCTTATTGCTGATATTACGGGACGTCCGGTCTTAATAGGATTGTCGAGAAAGTCGATGATTACGCGTCCGCTGGGCATAAGCGCCGAGGACGCTCTCTCCCCTACTGCGGCCCTTAATCTGTATGCTATCGGTAATGGAGCTTCCATCATCAGAGTCCATGACGTAAAAGAGGCGGTGATGGCTGTAAAGCTGAATGAAATGTTAAACGGTATATTTTGAATCCATGATAAATATTGGTATCCGCGATATATTTGATATAGCCATAGTTGCGCTCCTGCTTTTCTATCTTTACAAGATAATGAAGGAGAGTGGGACAATCAACATATTCTTCGGCGTATTGTCGTTCATCGTCGTTTGGGTCGTCACATCTCAGATACTCGAGCTGAAACTTATCGGCACCATACTCGACCAGTTTATGGGTATAGGATTGCTCGTGCTGGTTATATTGTTTCAGGATCAGATAAAACGCTTCCTTGTAGCGCTCGGAGACCACAAGCGGTGGCACTTCATGAAGAAACTCTTTCATCACAATCTTCCCGCCGGTCATGATCGGACCCGAAAAGAAGTGCTTCCAATCGTTTACGCCTGCATGAGCATGTCAAAATCCCGTACAGGCGCGCTCATAGTTATAGCACGTGAAATGCCTCTTGAACGATATGAAAAGTCAGGCGACATTATCGACGCCGATATCAATACCCGCCTGATAGAAAATATATTTTTTAAAAACTCGCCCCTTCACGACGGTGCCATGATAATCGATAAGGGAAGGATTAAGGCTGCCGGATGTATTTTGCCGGTAAGTCATGACCGCAATGTACCGCGATCTCTTGGCTTGCGTCATAGATCAGCGTTGGGTATAGCTCAGGCAACCGATGCATTCGCAATAGTAGTTTCGGAGGAAACAGGTAATATTTCGGTAGCATATCGCGGCACGCTGTCCACTCGCCTCTCATCCGCCGATCTGGAGCAGCGCCTGTGCCAAGCCATGAATGTGGAAGAGAAACAATCCTAAGCAAATACAAAGAAACAATAATCGCCGCGAGCGTTTTCCGTTCGCGGCGATTATCATATTATCAAATTTCAATCAGAGTCCTTTGCCGTGGCAGTTTTTATATTTCTTGCCGGAACCGCAGGGACAGGGATCATTTCGGTTGATTTTTGGAGATGCCTTTACAGGCTGGGGACGCTGTTGAGTCTGAGGTCTCGATGCAGCTTCCCGCTGAGCAGCCTCTCCGGGAAGATTCTCACGTGATGCCTGATATTTTGAATAATCATTGGGGCGCTCAGGCATGGCGCGCTTAACCTCGGGAGCGGCAGGTGCTTCCTGCTCGTCAGACACTCGTGGCTGAGGAATGTAAATGTGTCCGCGCATGAGTGTGGCCATGGTCTTCTCATTGAGCGTATTAAGCATCTGCTCAAATAGATGGAAAGACTCGACTTTGTATATTACCAGAGGATCTTTCTGCTCATATGATGCATTCTGAACGCTCTGGCGCAGCTGATCGAGTTCGCGCAGGTGCTCTTTCCACAGTTCATCAATGGTAACGAGTAGCACAGCCTTGTGCCATTCCTTTACGATGGTCTTGCATCCTGAATCATAAGCCTCTTTCAGATCCACCACAAGGTTATAGAATCGCTTTCCGTCGGTCATGGGCACGGCGATACGTCCGTCCATTCCACGATTTTCAACGCAATCCTTTATCACGGGAAGTGCCACCTCAATAATATTGGCCGATTTACGGTCAAATGCCTCGATGGCAGCAGTGTGGATTTTTTCTATGGCATCTTCCTTATCGAGTGAGCGGTATTCTTCGGCAGTGAAAGGCACTTCAATCGTGAGATTCTTGAACAATTCGAGCGCTAAATCATCATATTCGCCCGGACCGTAGAGATTCACGAGGTTCTCAATCAGATCCCACATCATGTTGGCGATATCGATACCTATGCGCTCGCCGTTCAGTGCATGATTGCGGCGGTTATAGATATATGTGCGCTGCTTGTTCATCACGTCGTCATATTCAAGCAGACGCTTGCGGATACCGAAGTTATTTTCTTCCACGCGTACCTGAGCATTACCGATGGCCTTGTTCATCAAACCGTTTTCGATACGCTCGCCTTCTTCGAGACCTAAGCTGTCGAGCATCTTCTTGATGCGGTCAGCAGCGAAAAGTCGCATGAGCTGATCTTCAAACGAAACATAGAATACCGATGAACCCGGGTCACCCTGACGTCCGGCACGACCGCGCAACTGGTTGTCGACGCGGCGCGATTCATGACGCTCAGTACCTATGATGGCGAGACCTCCTGCCTCCTTGACCTCCGGCGTAAGCTTGATGTCGGTACCACGGCCTGCCATATTGGTGGCGATGGTTACCATACCTCTTTTACCGGCCTGTGCCACAACTTCGGCCTCCTTCTGATGGAGTTTTGCATTAAGGACATTATGAGGAATGTGACGGAGGTCGAGCATTCGGCTCAGAAGCTGAGAGATTTCAACCGAGGTTGTACCTACAAGCACCGGACGACCGGCCTTAACCATTTCCTCGATTTCCTCAATCACGGCCGCGTATTTTTCTTTCTTGGTCTTATATATGCGGTCGCCGAGGTCTTTTCTTGCTATCGGCTTATTTGTGGGAATAGTGACCACATCAAGTTTATATATATCCCAGAACTCTCCAGCTTCGGTTTCAGCCGTACCGGTCATACCGGCGAGTTTATGATACATACGGAAATAGTTCTGCAACGTGATAGTTGCAAAAGTCTGGGTAGCAGCCTCTACTTTCACACCTTCTTTGGCCTCTATAGCCTGATGGAGACCATCGCTGTAGCGGCGACCTTCCATGATACGGCCGGTCTGCTCATCGACAATCTTGATTTTTCCATCGTCGATCACATACTCTACATCTTTTTCAAAAAGTGTGTAGGCTTTCAGAAGCTGGGTGACAGTATGAACGCGCTCGGCCTTTATGGCATAATCCTGCATTAAGCGGTCTTTCTCAGCCTGACGGGCAGCGGGATCTGATATATTTTCGGTGGCAGAGAGAAGCGATGCGATGTCAGGGAGCACGAAGAAATTCGGGTCGTCACTCTTACCGGTAAGCTCGTCGATACCTTTGTCGGTAAGCTCCACGCTACGGTTTTTCTCGTCTATAATGAAATAAAGCGGATCGGTTACCGTAGGCATCTCGCGGTTGTTGTCCTGCATATAGTAAGCTTCAGTCTCGAGAAGCACGCTCTTCATTCCCTCTTGAGAAAGCATCTTGATCAGAGCTCCGTATTTCGGGAAACCTTTATAAGCGCGATAGAGAAGCAATGCGCCTTCCTTCTTGACTTCCTTGTCCTCGCTGGCAAGTTTGGTGCGTGCTTCGGAAAGAATACGGGTCACGAGACGACGCTGAGCCTCAACAACCTTTTCTACATTTGGCTTGAACTGATCGAAAAGCTGATCGTCGCCTTTCGCAACAGGACCCGAAATGATAAGAGGTGTACGCGCATCGTCGATAAGCACAGAGTCAACCTCGTCGACGATCGCGTAATAATGTTTACGCTGCACTTTGTCGGCCGGGGTCATCGCCATGTTATCGCGGAGGTAGTCAAAACCAAATTCATTGTTGGTACCGAATGTGATGTCACACTCGTAGGCCTTGCGACGTGCGGGAGTGTTGGGCTGATGTTTGTCGATGCAGTCCACAGTCGACCCGTGGAACATATACAGCGGACCCATCCACTCCGAGTCACGCTTGGAGAGGTAAT
>JAIDUB010000060.1 GCA_029060405.1 Duncaniella sp.
GGTATAAAAAGACAGTTGGCGGTTGATTCAAATGGATTTCCGTTGGCTATAGTCACGTCAGAAGCGAATGTCCACGACAGCAAAGGAGGGATTGGTTTGGAGACAGAAGCTCTCTGTAATTATCAGGCAATAAGGCTGTTAAAGGCTGGCAATGGTTATCGCGGTTCATTAGTGGAGCACTTGAGGGAATGTTTGGGAGTGGAATTGGAGTGTGTGAAATCAAATTTCGGCACATCGGAATTCAAACCCCTTAACGGCAGGTGGGTTGTGGAACGAACATTTTCGTGGCTTGAATCTTTCAGGCGATTAAACAGAAACTACGAACAATTCCTTCACACTTCAAAAGGAATTGCGATGGCAGCCTGCGCAATGTTTATGTTGCGGTTTGTATAATCCAACTCTACCCCCGAAATCCTTACATATATATCATTATTCTTATTTATATTTATCCGTGGCATAAGTATCCATTGCCACGGCCAATCGTCATGCATCTGCGTCCGCTTGTTTCGGTCACAATGCAACTGCATTGCTCCCTCACTTCGCGAAAACATCTGCATAACGCTTGACCGCCTCAGCGTTAACAAATATTTGGGAACCGGGTCTAAGGAAAAAAATCAGTGGGTGAAATTAGGGAATTAGGCGGATTGTGTGTAATTTTGCAGCCGTATGGAATTTGAAGTCATAGCAACAGCGCCGTCGACGGCGGCACGCGCGGGAGTCATCACCACCGATCACGGAAAGATAGAGACTCCGGTGTTTATGCCCGTAGGCACGGTGGGCAGCGTCAAGGCTGTGCACATGAGTGAGCTGCGCGACGATGTGAAGGCGCAGATAATTCTCGGCAATACATATCACCTGTATCTCCGTCCCGGTATCGATATTCTCGAGAAGGCCGGCGGACTGCATAAGTTCAACGGCTGGGAAAAACCGATACTGACCGATAGCGGCGGATTTCAGGTATTCTCGCTGTCGGAAAACCGCAAACTCACCGAGGAGGGTGCACATTTCCGCTCACATATCGACGGCTCCAAGCACCTCTTTACCCCCGAGAAAGTGGTGGATATACAGCGCTCCATAGGGTCGGACATAATGATGGCTCTTGACGAGTGCCCTCCCGGCACGGCCGACCGCAGTTATGCCCGCAAGTCTCTTGACCTTACATTGCGATGGCTCGAGCGCGGATGGCGTCACTTCAATGAAACCGAAGGCAAATATGGCTACCGGCAGGCGTTTTTCCCTATAGTGCAGGGTGTGACCTATCCTGACCTGCGCAGGGAGAGTGCACGTCGGGTAGCGGAACTCGGCGCCGACGGAAATGCCATAGGAGGTCTTGCCGTGGGCGAGCCTGCCGAGGTGATGTATGAAATGATCGAGGTTGTCAACGAGATACTTCCCGAGGACAAGCCGCGCTATCTTATGGGTGTAGGTACACCCGCCAACATTCTCGAGGCGATTGACCGCGGTGTGGACATGATGGACTGCGTGATGCCCACGCGCAACGGCCGAAACGGAATGCTTTTTACCGCCCACGGCATAATGAACATGCGCAACAAAAAGTGGGCCGACGATTTCTCGCCGCTGCAGGAAGACGGTGCAAGCGTGGTGGATCGCATGTATACCAAGGCTTACGTGCGCCATCTCTTTATAGCCAACGAGATTCTGGCCATGCAGATCGCATCGATACATAATCTCGCCTTCTATCTATGGCTCACAGCCGAGGCACGCCGCCATATTCAGGCCGGTGACTTCAAGGTGTGGAAAACCGAAATGGTGGAGCGTGTCACCCGACGGCTTTGAGTAACCTCCCTCCCTGACAGCTTATGTTCAAGATTCTTGACCGATATATCATAAAGAAGTTTCTCGGAACTTATATTTTCGCTATAGCGCTCATACTCGCTATTACGATTATGTTTGATGTGAACGAGAAGCTCGACTCATTTCTGAAAGCTCCGCTGAAGGCTACGATATTTGATTACTTCGTAAATTTTCTGCCATATTTCGCCAATCAGTTCAGTCCGCTCTTTACATTTATTGCGGTGATATTCTTCACATCCAAGCTCGCCGACAACAGTGAGATAATAGCCATGCTGTCGACCGGCATGAGCTTCAGGCGGTTGCTTTGGCCCTATATGGTTTCGGCGGCGGTGATAGCATGTGCCACATATCTTCTGAGCGCCTACATAATCCCGCCGGCGAATGTGAAGCGCATAGAATACACCAATACCTATGTGCGCAACAAGCGAGTAGACTACGGGTCAAATATCCAGCTTCAGGTCGCAAAGGGGCAGATCGCATCGATGAGCCGTTATGACAATACCACCAAGACAGGATATAAGTTCTCGCTTGAACAGTTTGACGGGAAGAAACTCGTATCGCGCCTCACGTCGCAGACTATCAAGTGGGATACACTCCATCGCTGGACGGTGCGCGACTACATGATACGTGATTTCCGCGACGACCGTGAGATAATCACCCGCGGGTTGCGCCTTGACACTGTAATCCCCTTTGAGCCCCGCGACTTCCTCATTGCCAAGAACGACCACGAGACCATGACCTCGCCGCAGCTCAGGGACTATATCGAGCGCCAGCGCGAGAGGGGAGTGGCCAATATCAAATCATTTGAAATTGAAAATCACCGCCGCTATGCCATGACAGCCGCAGCGTTTATCCTTACGGTTATAGGCATGTCGCTGTCGTCGCGCAAGGTCAAGGGTGGAATGGGAGTGAATATCGGTATCGGTCTGGTGCTGAGCTTCAGCTATATTCTGTTTATGACCGTCACCTCTACATTTGCGGTGTCAGGCCTTACGTCGCCCATGGTAGCGATGTGGATCCCCAATATAATCTACGCCCTGATAGCCGTGGTGCTCTATTACAAGGCCTCGCACCAGTAGTGATGGCTTATTTGTCCATGAACACGAAATAGACTGCCAAGATGAGGCAGACGAATGCGGCGAAGTGGTTCCAGTGGAGTGTCTCGCTGCGGAAAAAGAATATGGTGAAAACTGTGAATATCACCAGCGTGACCGCCTCCTGAATCACCTTGAGCTGCATGAGTGAAAACGGCCCTCCGTTTTCATGAAATCCCATGCGGTTGGCGGGTATCATGAAAAGGTATTCAAGCAGCGCGATACCCCACGATATAAGTATCACTATGATAAGCGGAGTAGA
The DNA here is from genome assembly GCA_029060405.1 of Duncaniella sp. Taxonomy (GTDB): domain Bacteria; phylum Bacteroidota; class Bacteroidia; order Bacteroidales; family Muribaculaceae; genus Duncaniella. The sequence goes on from JAIDUB010000060.1 coordinate 3,172, forward strand.
TGACGATATGACGTTCATCTGCTGGAGCTTGAGATGTCCATACCAAGCGAAGGTCATGAAAATATTGGAGATCACGAGAAGTAATATTGTAATCCATCCGTTCATAAGGCATACACTAAAATATGTAAAACGCGCACAAAGTTACTCAATATTTTGTAACTTTGTATACCGAACCCATATACAATTTTTACCGCAATATGAGATTGATTGATCAAGTCACCGTGCAGCGCATACTCGATACCGCCGATATAGTAGAGGTGGTGTCGGATTTCGTCAGTCTCAAGCGGCGCGGAGCCAACTATATAGGGCTGTGTCCGTTTCACAACGAGCGTACACCGTCATTTTCCGTCTCCAAGTCAAAAGGTATATGCAAATGCTTCAGTTGCGGAAAGGGCGGCAGCCCGGTCAATTTCGTGATGGAGCACGAGCAGATGTCCTTCAATGAGGCCTTGCGCTATCTGGCCAAGAAGTACAATATCGAGATAGTGGAGCAGGACATGACCGAGGAGCAGCGCGACAAGGAGCGCGACCGCGAAAACATGTTTGCGGTAAATGAATGGGCTATGCAGCAGTTTGAGTCGAATCTTACCGGTACAGCCGACGGCCGCGAGATAGGTCTGACCTATTTCCGCCATCGCGGCATCAGCGACGAGATGATAAAGAAATTTCATCTCGGCTATGCTCTCGAGCAATCCGATGTGCTTTACCGCACGGCTGTCGACCGAGGCTTCAGCGAAAAGTATCTGCTTGCAACCGGCCTGTGCGCGCGCACTGACAAGGGGCGTGTCTATGACCGTTTCCGCGGCCGAGTGATTTATCCGGTGCAGACCCTCTCGGGCAAAGTGGTGGCATTCGGAGGCCGCACGCTCAAGACCGACAAGTCGGTGGCGAAATATGTGAATTCGCCTGAAAGCGACATATATCTCAAGCGTAAGGTTCTTTATGGACTCTATCAGGCCAAGCAGTCGATAGTGAAGAAAGATCACTGCTATCTGGTGGAAGGCTACATGGACGTGATTTCTATGTACCAGTCAGGTGTGACTAATGTTGTAGCCTCGTCGGGTACGTCGCTTACCACAGAGCAGGTCTCGCTCATCCACCGATTTACCGAAAACGTGACCGTTATTTACGACAGCGATGCGGCCGGTATCAAGGCATCGCTGCGAGGTATCGACATGTTGCTTGCCGAAGGGCTCAACGTGAAGGTAGTGCAGTTTCCCGAGGGAGAGGATCCCGATTCATTCGCTCAGTCACATTCATCATCGGAAGTAGAGGAATACCTTGCCATACACGCCACCGACTTCATAAAATTCAAGTCAGACATACTGATGGACGGAGTGGAGAATGACCCGGTGCGTAGGTCAGAGGCCATAACCGAGATTGTCCGCTCCATTGCCCACATCCCCCGCGAGATAACCCGAAACGTCTACGTGCAGGAATGCGCCCGAAACTTTAACTTTGACGAAAAGGTGCTCCAGCGTCAGGTGGCGAAGTTTTATGAGGAAATACGCGAGAAAGAAGGACACGAACGCGAGAAAGCGGCCGTGGATATCAGTCCCGAGCGTCAGGCTTCGCAAGGTGTGGCCGCGAAGCCTGCTTCATCATCAAAGGAAACCCTTGACGAATCGGCTTTCCTGCGACCGTTTGAGACCGGTTTACTGAAACTAGCGGTAAAATATGGTCTGCTTCCGTTTTGCGACGTGAGTGATGCCGACGGCAGCACGGTGACTTTTACCGTGTTGCAGTATATCGCTGATGAACTTGCTGCGGATGGAATAGTATTCCGTAATCCCGACTGTAATTACGTGTTCAACGAGATCGTAACCCTCGCCGAAACACGCTGGCCCGCCGACTATCAGGCGAAATCAAAGTCACTCGAAGCTCTGCGCGCCCGAGAATTTGAGGATGGAATCATGCATATCCGCGATACTGCCACCGATATAGGAAGCATCAATGCCATGGAGCAGCAGCTGAGGGAGACGGTGGATTCCGATTTTACCCGGAGGCTTGATAGTTTTGCCGTGGATTATCTGTCGCAGACACTTCTGTCGCATCCCGACGAGAGTGTGCGTCGCCTCGCCAACGACCTTCTCATTGAAAAATACCAGCTCAGTAAGGTACACACGAAGTTTTCACATATTGAGACAGAGCAGGAGCAGCTTCTCGACCTTGTGCCTCGCAAGTTGTTTGAGCTCAAAGATGCGATTCTGTGTCTGAGACTGCGTGCGGTGCGCGGTGAAATGTCACATGCGTCTGATTTCACAATGGTAATGGAACTCATGAAGCGGCAGAAGGAAATAGAAGATCTGCGCAAAGAACTTGCCAAACTGATAGGAGACCGTGTGATTTCTCCCCGAAGATAGTATTTTCACGTTACGAAACGCATTGTGACATTGTCGATTGCTGAAAAAAGTAAAAATTTCTGTAATTTGTATGAAATAAATGAGTAACTTTACAGACCGATTATTACTGAATGAGCAGCAATGAAACTGATTAAGTTTGATCCCATATTCAAGTCAACGCTTTGGGGCGGCAAGCGAATAGCTTCGTTCAAAGGTGTTGAAGTCGGAGAGTCCCACATAGGTGAAAGTTGGGAAATTTCGGCTGTGGAAGGGAGCGTGTCGGTAGTAAGCGACGGCCCTGATAAGGGAATGAACATTAATCAGGTTATAGAAAAATATCGTGATGCACTTGTAGGTAAATCGGTTTACGAAAGATACGGCAACGGGTTTCCGCTGCTGGTGAAATTCATCGATGCCGCCCGAGACCTTTCGATTCAGGTGCATCCCGATGATGACCTCGCCCGGAAGCGTCATGGTCAGTCGGGCAAGACCGAGATGTGGTATATAGTAGATTCCGCACCCGGAGCCTCACTCCTTCTGGGCTTTAGCGACAATATTACCAAGGACGAATATGTAAGCTCGGTGGCCGATCATACTATAGCCGACCATCTGTGTCGCTATGATGTGAAAAAGGGCGATTGTTTCTTCATTCCCGCCGGGCGTATCCACAGTATCGGAGCCGGTACTTTCCTTGCCGAGATTCAGGAGACTTCTGATATTACGTATCGTATATATGATTTCAACCGCCGCGACGAAAACGGTAAACTCCGGCAGCTTCATACCGACCTTGCTGTAGATGCGATAGATTATTCCGTAAGAGACAGTTACAGGACTGAATATAATCCTGAGAGCGACCGCGTGGTAAAGCTCGTTAACTGTAAGCATTTCTCATCGTCGGTACTCAGTCTCACCACCGGGCATACGTTTGACCTTACTGACCGGGATTCGTTTACCGTTGTAATGGTGTGTGACGGCGACGTGAAGATAACGGCCGATGAAGAGGAGCGCACCGCGCACCGCGGCGAGACCATACTGGTGGCGGCGGCGGTAGAGAAGCTCATACTGACACCGCTCAGTCAGGAGGCGGTGGTTTTATTAAGTCATTTATAAACATACTTTTTACCCAATCTAATAATCATCAAAAATTATGGTAAATTTTTCACTTGAAGGCAAAGTTGCCCTTGTAACAGGCGGAGTGTACGGTATCGGCTTCGCAATCGCCACCGCCCTTTATCAGGCAGGTGCGAAGATCGTGTTCAACTCCAACACTCAGGAGTTTGTCGACATGGGTTATGAGAATTACAAGAAAGCCGGCATCGAAGCAAAAGGCTATCTCTGCGACGTGACCGACGAAGAGGCTGTCAAGGCAATGGTTGCCGATATCGAAGCTACCGTAGGCACCATCGACATCCTTGTCAACAACGCCGGCATCATCAAGCGTATCCCCATGACCGATATGAACGTCAAGGACTTCCGTCAGGTAGTCGACATCGACCTTGTGGCTCCGTTCATCGTAGCCAAGGCCGTTATCCCCGGCATGATCAAGAAAGGCCACGGCAAGATCATCAACATCTGCTCCATGATGAGCGAGCTCGGCCGCGAGACCGTGAGCGCATATGCTGCTGCCAAGGGCGGCCTGAAGATGCTCACACGCAACATCTGCTCCGAGTACGGCGAACACAATATCCAGTGCAACGGTATCGGCCCGGGCTACATCGCCACTCCCCAGACCGCACCTCTGCGCGAAATCCAGCCCGACGGCTCGCGTCATCCCTTCGACCAGTTCATCATCTCCAAGACTCCCGCAGGCCGCTGGGGTACACCCGAAGACCTCATGGGTCCGGCAGTGTTCCTCGCTTCCGATGCCTCTGACTTCGTCAACGGTCACGTGCTTTACGTCGACGGCGGTATTCTTGCCTACATCGGCAAGCAGCCTCAGTAATATAAAGAATACATTACAGACGTAATATAAAGAATACATTACAGACTTCGGCGCAGACCATACGGTTTGCGCCGATTTTGTTAAGACCCGGTTCCCCAATATTAGTTAACGCTGAGGCGGTCAAACGTTATGCAGATGTGTTCGCGCAGTGAGGGAGCAATGCGGTTGCATTGTGACCGAAACAAGCGGATGCAGATGCATGACGATTGGCCG
>JAIDUB010000061.1 GCA_029060405.1 Duncaniella sp.
CTTAGAACTACATGCTTCCCTCTATAAAATAGCACTATCTTTGAGTTTGCGTGCAAATCTTAAATGAAAGAGCCGTGCCGGAAACCGTAAAAAATTTCGGGGGGATTTTGTGTAAATCAAATTTTTGTGTAAATTTGCGTTGCAGACCGTCTCCCGTGTTCACGCCAGTAGGACTTTGTTCCAATCGGGAGGGGCAAGAGAGGTGGGATGCAGTAAACATACTGATTAAAAAGCGTTTATCCGCGCTGATTCTTGACAAGCAGAAATTCTCGCAAAATTTCATATTCATGTCAAGGAGTAGCAACGGTAGATGCCCGTGGTAATGTAATACCTTGTCTTCGGCTCAGGAGCTCGTGAGAGATCTTGCCGGAGCATAGATTGCATATACTGGCGTGGGCTTCTGCGTTGCCGTCCGACATGAATAGGGCAATGCGAGAAGCCTCTGCTTGTAGGACGGCAACAGATACAGATTCCTACGCTTTTCTTTTGTTATTAACCTATCTGTAACTTGCTGAGGAGGGGAATCTTAAGGCATACTAATACCTTTTGCAGCGATGAAAAAACTATTACTCGCACTTATGGGCCTGCTCATTGCCCTTCCGGGTATGGCCTTTACCTTCGAACATGAAGGTAACACTCTTGAATACACTCCCAATTCCGACGGCACTACCTGCGCTCTCACCGGAGGCGGCGCTGCGGCTACAGGTGCAGTCATTATCCCCGAAACTGTCACCGACTCCGACTCCGGCACTACCTACACCGTCACCTCCATCGCAGACAAGGTTTTCCAAAGTAACAAGGTGATTGAATCGGTGGTTATGCCCAATAGCATTACAACAATGGGTAGTAGTTGCTTTTATTATTGCTCTTCGTTATCTTCCGTTCAGTTAAGTACTTCTTTAACTGCGATTTCCATTAGCGCTTTTTATGGTTGTTCGGCACTGACTTACATTGAAATCCCGGAGGGCGTTTCTACCATTTCTCAGTCTGCTTTTAACAACTCTGGTTTGCTGTCAATTACTATACCTTCCTCAGTCACAACTGTTGGGACTTGGGCGTTTGGTAATGATAAGATAAAAAATGTTTTAAATTTGGCGAGAAACCTTACAATTCCTACGAGTGTCTTTGGGTCAAATACTTATCCGAGCTATGTTTTTTATCCGAAAAACACATCATGGAACTATACTAAATATTCAGGTGGATATTATTATGCATACGACCCGGATGATGTTGTTTTTGAGGACGGAATATTATATAACTCTGATAAAACGACAGTCTATTGTTTTTCAGATTTAGCCAATGAAGAGGTTCAGCTCCCCGCTTCAGTAAAAAAAATTGATCAATACGCTGCAGCCAATAATTATGGGATAGAGCAGATTACAATTCCAAATTCAGTGGTTGAAATAGGCAAATATGCTTTTTATAATGCCAAAAATCTTAGCTCTGTGGAAATACCTATGGAATTAGAAACAATTGGAAGTGAAGCATTTTCCTCGACAAATATTTCAAACCTAAAGTATCTTATTTTACCTAATGTGAAACAAATTGATAGTTATGCGTTTAGAGGTATCACAAGCTTGCAATTTGTTTTTCTTGGCCCGGATGTAACTTTTGGTTCTACCAGTTATTCTTTCTATAACTGCACCGGCCTAAAGAAATTTATGTACCCGAGCACCAAGTCGAAGCCGAGTTTTACAAATGTACCCAGTAGCGCTTATGTCGCTTATACGCCTGATGAGAATCTTACCGGGATTCATATCGATGGGGATTTAGTGTTTAATGAAGACAACAGCGTTTTGGTGGCATTGATGCCGGACTATGATGAGGCCGAGTATGTTGTGCCAAGTACCGTCACCACAATCGGAAGCGGAGCTTTTGTCGGCTGCACCGGCCTTGCATCGGTGACCATTCCATCCACCGTGACTTCGATCGGTGACTATGCTTTCCAGAACCTCACCAAGCTCGCATCTCTGTCATTGCCGGCTTCAGTAGAAACTATCGGTAACTATGCTTTCGACGGCTGCACGGGTATCGCTTCCGATCTGGCTATCCCCGAAAAAGTAACTTCGATTGGCAACTATGCGTTCCGAAATTGCAGCAAGGCCACCGGTCTTTCACTGCCCGCCTCTTTGGAAAATATAGGGACCTACGCGTTTTATGGCTGCGCCGGGATAACATCGGATTTGGTAATCCCGTCGAAGGTTACATCGCTAGGAACTTATGCCTTCTACGGCTGTACGTCGATTCCTTCGGCTAAAATTCCCGAGAGTATTATTGAACTACCGAATTATACGTTCTATAATTGCAGCAGCCTGACCACGGCGAATTTGCCGGGCAATCTTACGAGCATAGGGTCAAGTGCATTCTACGGTTGCAGTAAATTGGCTGAAGTGAATCTTCCCGAAACTCTTACAACCATCAACGGCTCGGCGTTCTATAATTGCAAGGAACTCAACAATATCACGCTCCCTGATAATCTCGCCACTCTCGGCACGAATGCATTCTATGGATGCACTTCACTGGAGGCTATCAACATTCCTGAAAAAATCACTACTATTCCGAATTACGCGTTTCAGAACTGCACGGCGCTTTCTTCGGTGGATTTTTCCGAGGGAGTGGTAACCGTAGGACAGAGCGCTTTTAATGGCTGCACAGCCTTGAAATCCATTGATTTCCCGGCATCTGTCACCACCATTCAAGCCAATGCCTTCACAGGCGCGGGATTGGAAGCACTTTTCCTCGCGGAAAATATCAAGACGGTGGGCAATAAGGCATTCAGCAACTGCCTTGGCCTGAAATCAGTGTTTGTGGGATGTTCGGCCATCTTGCCCACAGGCACGAATAATCCGTTTGACGGATGTACAAAAATCATCAAGGCCGCATATCCGTCGACCATGACCAACCCCTTCACGACAGCCCTTGCGGTGGCGTTCAATCCCGAGAGCGCCAACTATAAAGATGGCGTGGTATATGGCGAGGGGCTTGAAACCATCCTCTTTGTCCGCACCGACCTCGAGGGTGACTATCATGCACCGGCTTCCGTGAACGAGATCGGAGCTTACGCCTTCTATGGCTGCGACCGCCTTGCCAACGTAGTGCTCCCGCCTACTGTTTCGTATATCGGCACGAATGCGTTCCAGAACAGCTCGCTCTCCACCTTGGCTTTAGGCGAGGACTGTACCTATATCGGAGCGAATGCCTTCGACGGAACCGAGCTTACCGATATTTACATTACGGCTCAGACTCCCCCTGCTATCAAGAGCAACACCTTCGCCAACTATAACGCAACTGTACACGTGCAGGGCAAGGAAGCCTCAAGGCTCTACAAGAAGTCAAAAGTAGGATGGGCTAACTTCAAAAACTATGTGCTGATGGATGCGCCTACGGGCATGACACACAGCGAGGAGCGTTACATCTTAGGCGAGCCGGGCGAAACATTCCAGCTCTCGGCGAAGCTCGAGGGTGCCGACCTTGATTTCCCCACCGTGTACTGGTACTCAACCGACCCTGAAGTTGCCACCGTGGATCAGACCGGCCTCGTAACCATCATGGGCGAGGTAGCGCAGCCCGAAGAAGGTGAAGAAGTTGCTCCCGTGGCACTTGCCTTGGCCGCCGATCCCGGCGATGAAGGCTCCGAAACCGAAGGCGGCGAAACCGGAGAGGGCGAAGGCGGTGAAGAACCCGAGCCGGATCCCGTTCCCGCAAAGCCTACCTGCAATATCGTGGCCCGAAGCCTTTATTCAGGCTTTTCATATACGGTGCAGGTGAATGATTCTGAATTCGATGTCGAAACAATCACGCTGAATCACCACGAAATGACCATCGAAGCCGGTGGCACGCTGCAACTCGAGGTCACTTTCGAGCCGACTGATGCTACCGACAAGACTATCACATGGACTACAAGTGACGAATCCGTCGCGACTGTAGATGCCGACGGCCTTGTCACCACACTCAAGCCGGGTAATGCAATCATCACAGCAACAGCCGGCAACGGAGAGGAAGATGAGTGCGAGATCACCGTGGTGCCTGTGCCTACGGTAGAAATCACCGCTATCAGTCTCAACCACACCGATGCAACACTCTATCCTGAAGATACTCTGCAGCTTGTAGTGTCGTTTGATCCTGAAAATGCGACAGACAAGACTATTACATGGTCATCAAGCAACACCGAGGTCGCTACTGTCGACGAGAATGGTCTTGTGACAGCTCATACTGATGGCTCAACGGTGATTATGGCAATCACTGTCAACGGCATCAATGCCGAGTGCGCGGTGACTGTAAGCAAGAAAGCAATCCCGGCCGAGGGTATCATTCTCAGCTCTGATGTTGAAGAACTCACCGTGGGCGACACCGTGGAACTCACCGCTACCGTAACTCCCGTAGAGACTACTGACCCCACCATCACATGGACTTCAAGCGATGATGCCGTAGCCACTGTCGGAGAGGATGGTGTGGTGACCGCTGTAGGAGAGGGCGAGGCCACTATCACCGCCACTTGCGGCAATGTCAAGGCCGAATGTACGGTGATTGTATCGTCACCCACTACCGGAATTGCCTCCGTGAATGGCGAAGATAATGCCGTCAAGGTCATCAACGGTGAGATCGTGACCGTCGGTGCAGCTGATGTCTACACCATCGACGGCCGCCTCGCGGCCCGAAGCGAAGACGGCCGCCTCAAAGGCCTCGCAAGCGGTATCTATATCGTAGTGAACAACGGAACAAGTGTTAAAATCAAACTCTGAATCAGTACTGAACCCTGATAATTATTTCTTACTGAGGCTGTGTCAAAAATCAAATAGCGCCCGTGGGCGCTGATTTTTCGTAACCGGCGCCGCCGTAGCTCAGCGAAGGCGTCGCCGGTTATCTGATACTTAAGCATAGGCGTCCGCAAGGCCGCCGATTGAATAACTTGTTGATTTGCATTACATTCGGCGGCCTATCGGACGCCTTTTGTATCATTTCCATTTACCCGGGGCGCCTCCGCAGTGCTTCGGCGACCCGGGCTACGAGTAACTCGGCGGCCTACGGACGCCGATACTCATTTTGAAATAGTATATTTTGACACAGCTTCACGCTTTTTTCGGGCAGTTGCTATAAGTGCACGACGGCGGTACGCATGCTAACCTTTACCCACAGAAGTAGACATCATCTGCGCAGCAGGTGAAAGCATAATAGCGTAGGGTTGAGGTGTTTACCGAAACTCTACGTCAGGTAAACTCCCCAAATAATGCACGCGCGGGAGCGTGTGCAAGTAGTTATGATCATCAGCCCCTATTGTCGTTGCGATACTCGCACACGCTCCTGCGCGTGCGGAATATATATAAGTCATTTGTTTCGTGGGATTTCGGCTGAGGCTCAACCCCACGCCATTATATAGACACCTGCGCTGCAGGTGACTTCTGTGGGTAAAGTATAGCTGTACGCATGGGTCACTTCAATGAATATCACTTATGAAAACTTTTACCATTTGAAGGAAGTTATAATAATATATAGTAATTTTGAACAATTAAATACGAATATAGATATGAAAACTTTTGAAGAATTAGGAGTGGCGGAGCCGTTGAGGCGCGCCATCGAGGATCTTGGATTTGAACAACCTATGCCCGTGCAGGAGCGCGTGATTCCGCGTCTGCTGGGTGATGCTAAAGATATAGTGGCTCTTGCTCAGACCGGTACGGGAAAAACCGCGGCATTCGGACTCCCGGTGCTTCAGCGCATCGATCCCGCCGAGCGACGCCCGCAGGCACTCATCCTGTCGCCTACGCGTGAGCTGTGCCTTCAGATCGCTTCGGATCTCGCCGATTTTTCAAAATTCATACCTCAGGTGAAGGTGCTTCCCGTGTATGGCGGGTCAAGTATCGAAAGCCAGATACGCGGATTGCGCGAGGGCGTGCAGATTATCGTGGCTACCCCGGGCCGACTGATCGACCTGATAAAGCGCGGCGTGGTGAAGCTCGAGCATGTCAATACCGTGGTGCTCGACGAGGCCGACGAGATGCTCAACATGGGATTCCTCGACTCGATCGAGGAGATACTGTCGTATGTGCCCGAAGATCGCAAGATGCTTATGTTCTCGGCCACCATGCCCTCCGATATTCTCAAGATTGCCAAGCGCTATATGAAGGATTATGAGGAGATTGTAGTAGGTACGCGCAACGAGGGCGCTCAGAATGTGCGCCACGTATACTATATGGTTCATGCCAAGGACAAATACCTTGCGCTGAAACGTATAGCCGACAATTCGCCCGGTATTTACGCCATAATCTTCTGCCGCACGCGCCGTGATACTCAGGAGATAGCCGATAAGCTTATCAAGGACGGTTATAATGCCGAGGCTCTCCACGGTGACCTCTCGCAGCAGCAGCGCGACATAGTGATGAAGAAGTTCCGTGACCGCGTGGTGACACTGCTCGTGGCTACCGACGTGGCTGCGCGCGGACTGGATGTGGATGACCTAACCCACGTGATAAATTACGGACTTCCCGAGGATGCAGCCGTCTATACCCACCGCTCGGGTCGTACCGGCCGAGCCGGAAAGAGCGGCGTATCGGTGGCGATCATCCACTCGCGCGAGAAGAGCAAACTGCGCGAGATAGAGCGCATAATCGGCAAGACATTCGAGCGCAAGGATGTGCCTACACCTCAGCATATCATTGAAAAGCAGCTCTATAATCTGGCCGACAGACTGGAGCGTGTGGAGGTGAACGACGACGAGATAATGCACTATATCCCGGGTATAAGCCGCAAACTCAGCTGGCTGAGTCAGGAAGACCTGCTGAAGCGTGTTATATCTCTGGAATTCAACCGCCTGCTCGACTATTACAAGGATGCTCCCACCATCGACTTTATCGACGACAAGCCTTCAAAGAAGCAACGCAAGGAGTCGAAGAAAGGCGAGCCCCGCAGCGATGCCGAGAAAGACCGCCGCACCGCCGAGCGAGGCATGGAGCGAATATATGTCAATGTGGGCAAGCGCGACGGCTTCTATGCCGGCAATCTTATAGATATGCTCAATCATCTCGTGCGCGGTAAGCGCGTGGATGTGGGCCGTATCGACCTGCTGCCCGGCTACACGCTCTTCGATGTCAAGAAATCAGAGGCACGCAAGGTGGTGGGCGCTCTCACCGGGGCAGAATTCGTGGGCAAGCGCATCCACAGCGAAATCGCCGTGCCCGACCGCGACTATGCCCGCATAGCCACTAAAAAGTCAAAGAAATAATACGAATTCGGGTCATGATTCCGTTATACATAAAAATATCAGCCTATGTTTAACCGAATTATAGTATCGGCGACCGGCCTGCTTGCCGGCTCACTCGCCATGATGGCTCAGCTCACGGCGTCGGAAGCATTTTCGACGGCTCCCAACTCGGTGTTCCCGCTTCTCGACAGCACTACCCGCATGGATATGATAGATTATTTCAACAGCGGGATGAGCAACACTTCGACCAATAATCTCAAAGGTCAGTCGGCTGTCACATCGCTTAGCGACAAGGCGCTCATTGTGAAGATGACCGACTCGTCGACTGCCCAGATCGTGGTGCTCGACGGTAACTCGGGTCAGGTGGTGGCTGTGATATCTACCGTGGCCGCACCCGGCCTCGACAGTTCGATAGCATTTTTCGATGCCGACTGGAAGGCTCTCCCCGACGGTGATTATTTCGCCAAACCCCGCATAGACGACTGGCTGACTCCCGAAGGCAAGGCCAACAAGGCCGAAGTGGAGATGCAGGTGCCTTTCATGCTTGCGTCGTACAACTATGATCCCTCGACGGGCAAGCTGCTGCTGGTGAATAATCTCAACCGTTTCCTCGACGAGGATATCTACGATATCGTCAGCCCGTATCTTCGCCCGACGCTTTCCTATACATGGAACGGAAAGAAGTTTACTCTTGACCGATGATCGGGTCGCCGGCACCGCTCACTCTCGAGCAGTTCAATAACCTTATAGCCGAGGTCGTGGCCTCGGCTCCTTCGTTGCGCAGCGCGTGGGTCACCGCCGAGACGAGCGACCTGCGCCGCAACGTACACTGCTATCTCGAACTCATTCAGAAAAATCCGGCTACGGGCGAGACCATCGCCCGCGCCCGCGCTACGATATGGCGCACCACTTTCCTGCGGCTTGACGCCGATTTCCTTATGGCTACAGGCACGCGACTCTACAGCGGCATGAAAGTGATGGTGAAAGTTACGGCCAACTATCACCCTGCCTACGGATTGTCGCTCAATATCACCGATATCGATCCGGCCTATACGATGGGCGACCTCATGCGCCTGCGCCGCGAGATACTCGCGCGGCTCACAGCCGAGGGCGTCATCAATCTCAACCGAGAGCTTGATTGGAACATACCCACGCTGCGCGTGGCCGTGATTTCGGCCGAAGGGGCGGCCGGATATGGCGATTTCATGCGCCATCTTGCCGATAATCCGCGGCATATACAATTTACCACCGCACTGTTTCCAGCCGTGATGCAGGGCACGCAGGCACCGGCATCAATTATAGCCGCTCTCGACGAAATCGCTGCCGCCGAGGAGCAGTGGGATTGCGTGGTGATAATACGCGGCGGAGGTGCCACGAGTGACCTTGCGTCGTTTGAAAACTATGAACTTGCCGCCAATATCGCTCAGTTTCCCCTGCCTATCGTAGTGGGAATAGGGCATGAGCGCGATATCACGGTGCTCGATTATGTGGCCAACATGCGGGTAAAGACCCCTACTGCCGCCGCCCAGTGGCTCATAGGGCAGGCTGAGGAATTGCTTGACCGTATCGATGATTCCGCCCGAGCCATCACATTGGCCGCGGGGCGCATTCTTGCCGAGGCCTCGGAACAGCTTGCTTATATAGGCTCGCGACTGCCCTTCCTTCCGGGAGCGGCTGTAAGCGGAGCCCGCGCTAAGCTCGACCGTCTGTCGCTTCGTGTGATATCGGCATCGTCGGGTGCGTTGCGACCATATCAGTCGAAGCTCGACGGAGCAATACAGAGACTTGCCACAGCCGCATCGGCGTCAATTTCTCGCCGTGCCACTCATCTCGATGCGCTCGAAAGGCTTGTGGGTGTGCTTTCACCTGCCGCTACCCTTAACCGCGGCTATTCGATAACCCGTGTCGACGGCCGCGCCGTGACCGATGCTTCGCAGGTCGCCCCGGGAGCGACGCTTATCACCACCCTTGCCTCGGGTACAGTGAAATCCGTCGCCGCGGAGTAATCAGAAGTGCACCACCATTTCGGTAATCAGGCGGTCGCCTTGGCCGGGGGAGAGTGTGTGGCCGTGGTGGTAGAAAAGTTTTTCGTAGTTTACGCGCAGGTCGAGCCACACCCGGGTACGACGGTAGGAAATTGTTGCGCCCGCAGTGAGCCGGTTTCGTGCGGCTTCGGTCACGGAGAGAGCGCCGCTATCATCGGCCGCAATGCCGTCGGAATTATCCGTGCTTCCGTCCCAGCGCCCTTGGAATGACATATAATTGAATATACCTGCCTTCACGGGCAGGGAATAGCTGCCGAAGATGCACCACATATGTGTGGCATCGAGAGCATGGCGGGCATAGCGCTTGTACATATACTCGCCTTCCACCTCCCATCGGGCGGTGTGCCATCCTATCGAGGCATCGGTGTAGTCCATGCGCACGGTGCCCGGTCTGACTGACTGGTATCCGGCGGTTATTGTCCAGTCGCCGAGATAATACTGAGCTTTAGAGCCGAATGCAAAAGTTTTTGTCCATATCTCGTGGTCGCCTATCGCCGAGGGGCTGAAGATTCCGGCTTCGAGCTGCAGGGGGACAGGGAGACGATACTGTAGCCGCGCTCCCACGGCACGGTAATTGCAGAATTTTCCCACGGTGGATCGATTGGCGAAAATGTAATTGCCGGGATGGCGGTATGTCTCCACACCCGCGGGCATACGGAACTGACCGGCGCGGAAATTCAACCCTCTCACGATTCCTATCTGACCGTAGGCATCGAGAATTTTCATTTTTCCACGGTCGCACAGGTCGGTCTGAATAAAATAGGAGATTTCAGGCGCGATCTGACCCTGCATGATCACGCGCACGTTCCTTACCTGAAAGCGTGACGATCCGTCGTCGAGATCGCCCTCCCAGCGGGCGCGTACCGTGCCGCTGAACTGAGGTATGTAGGAGAACTTTTCAGCCGCGATGGAGTCGGCTTTTACAGCAATGAATGTAGCGAGCAGAAGCAGAAATGTGATTACGTGGCGCATGACTTTGACCGATTATTAAAAAAGCAATCCGGCAGCCTTTACTATCATGGATTGATTAGCATGGGGAAACCGGATTGCCTTGTGTGACTCATACAGGATTCAAACCTGTAACCTTCTGATCCGTAGTCAGATGCTCTATTCAGTTGAGCTAATGAGCCGAAAATATGTCTTGGTGACTCATACAGGATTCAAACCTGTAACCTTCTGATCCGTAGTCAGATGCTCTATTCAGTTGAGCTAATGAGCCGTTTGCGGATGCAAAGTTAAGTCATAAATTTGTAACCGCAAAGTATATTAACAAATTTTTACATATTTATTTTACTTTTCCGCCCGAGCCGGTGGTGATGGCTGGAGAGGGGCATGTGAAACCCTTGCGTATCACCGAGCCGCCGCTTGTTGCCGACAGAGTGGCCTTCTTGGCTGAGCCGTTGAGGATTATATCTCCGCCCGATGAGGCCGAGGCTGATACATTGCCGCATGAGAGTTTGTCAAAAACGGTCTTGGAGCTCGACGATGCCACGATGCACAGATTATCGGTTTTGACTTGAGTGAACTTGAAGTCGGCCGACGATGATGCGGTGACATTGATATTCTTGCACTGCGAGTTTTTCACTTCGATTTCCCCGCTCGATGAAGCTGAGGAAGTGGCTGTGTCGGCAATGAGGTTTTTGATTTCAACCTCGGCGCTTGACGATGCCACGATAACTGCGTCGGTGCATGTGACCGATGCGATATCTACATCGGCACTTGATGACACGCCTATATTGAGAGAGCCGGCCTTGACCGATCCGAGCTCAACATCGCCGCTCGATGATGCGGCAATGCGCAGTGTGGCGCAGGTCACCGCCGGAATTTCCACGTCGCCGCTCGATGATGCGCCTATGTTCATGTCGCCTGTCTTGGTCACCGCTCCGAGCACCTTTATCTTACCGCCCGATGAAGCCGAATATCCCGACGGAAGCACTCCTTCATAGGTGATGGTGACATTCTTGTAGCGCTCTCCGGTATTCTTGCCTCGATAGGAGGTGGAGATGGCGAGGTCGCCCCCTTTCACGGTGGCTGTGATTTCATCAATAATTGCTTTATCGGGACCTGATATGGTCACTTTGGCAGGCGACTGCGACTCTTTTACAGTAACCGAGAGGGTCGATGACGTAGAGATTGCTTTTACTTCCACCGGTACTTTTACAAGGCGGGTGGCGCCGGTCATGGCTGCGACGGTCATTACCGCTGCTCCGAGAGAAAGGATGATTCGTTTCATGCAGATATAGATTTGGATGTTAATAACTATAAGACTCATAGAAATTCAAAAAGTTACATATAAATCGAAAAAATCTGCTAATTTTGTAAAAAAAGTAGATATGAAATATATAGGCCCTTTAGCTTTTGTCGCAATAATAGCCCTACTGTTTGAGTCATGGACTGTATTTATAATCGGCTCGGTTCTCGTCATTATGATAATCAGTTCCGATACCCGTGAGAGCCGGAATAGAGAACAATCGGAAAGCCCGACCAGTTATGATCAATCTCCAGCGCATGATGTTTCAGAAGTTGAAGCCCCGGGTGCTTCCGACGTTGAGCCGGAGATCATTGCCCCGATTCTATATATGGAGGGGAGGAAGTATTACCGCAAGCTTCTTGATCGCAGGCGCCGGTGGAAAAAGAAATATGAGGATTATTATGAATCACTACCTAACATAAGCCGCACCAGTGCAACCTCTTACAGCGATTATGTAACGGAGAAGTATTATATGTATGAAGATGAATACTGCGATGATATGGATTTTGACGATCCCGATAAGGTGGATGAGCTCGAATTCGTAAGTGACGAGTATGAACTTTATAGTGATGAACTCGAGAAATACGGGGTTGATTATGACTATGACGACGATGACGATTTAGATTACGACGATGAGCTTGATGATGATGACAACGACGAATTGGATTACGGCTATGATTACGATGATGATTACGACGATAATGATGATGACGATGACTGGTGAAATGATATGGCTTCAAGGCTCAACTTTAATCCCGTTATTTTTCGGCCGATTGGAAAAAAAATATTATTTTTGAAGAAAATTTGCTGAACATGAAAGAGGGATTTCTCAGAATAGCATCGGCGGTTCCGGCCGTAAGTGTGGCCGACGTGGATTTCAACGTCGATCATATCGTCTCAATGCTCCGTCGTCTCAGTGCCGGAGGCGTGGAAATAGCCGTTATGCCCGAGCTGGGCATAACAGGTTACACGTGCGGCGACCTGTTTCACACCTCCACGCTGCTCGATGCCGCGCGCCGCGGATTGCTGCGGCTGGTAGAGTTCAGCCGTGAGCTTGAAACGGACTTCATAGTGGGAGTGCCCGTAGTGGCCGCAGGTGCACTGTATAATTGCGCCGCGTTTATCTCCCAAGGCACCGTAGCGCTCACCGCCAAGAGTTATATCCCCAATTACAACGAATTTTACGAGCGACGCTGGTGGCGTGCCCTTCCCCGCGGCGAGAGCATGTCGGTGGCGCTGGGTGACGGCGTGGTGGCCGAAATGTCATCGGAAAGCGTGTATCTGAGCCACGGCACAATGATAGGTATAGAGATATGCGAGGATCTGTGGGCACCCGTGCCTCCGTCCACTACTATGGCTCTCAAAGGTGCCCGCGTGATATTTAATCTTTCGGCCAGCGATGACCTGATAGGAAAATATGACTATCTACGTTCGCTCGTGACACAGCAGAGCGCCCGACTCCTTGCCGCCTATGCTTATTCATCGGCAGGGTGGGGGGAATCATCGACCGACCTTACATTTGACGGCAAGGCTCTCATCGCTGAAAACGGGCGGTTGCTTGCCGAGGCACCGCGCTGGAGCGGCGAAGAAAAGGTGGTGATAGCCGATGTGGATATTGAGGCGCTCGACCGCGACCGAATGCATCTGATGACATTTGTTGACTGTGCCGACCGTCTTGGTGTGGAGCGTAACGAAAGCTGCTTCGCCGATTATAATTACAATGAGGTAGCCGATCTGCGTTACCGCCATGTGGAGGCGCGTCCTTTTGTGCCGGCCGAGGGGCGGATTGTCGACGCCCGCTGCAAGGAAATAGTGAATATACAGGTTGCGGCACTCGCCCGCCGTCTCGATGCGATCCATTGCAAGAGCCTTACGGTAGGCATATCCGGAGGTCTGGACTCGACACTCGCATTGCTCGTGGCTGTAGAGGCTTTTGACCGTCTCGGCCTCGACCGCAAGGGAATAATCGGTGTTACGATGCCGGGCTTCGGTACCACGAAACGCACTCATTCCAATGCCGTGCTGCTCATGGAGCGTCTTGGTGTGACATCGCGCGAGATATCCATCGCAGCCGCCGTCAATCAGCATTTCGCCGATATAGGACATGATCCCGCGGTTCACGACGTAACCTACGAAAACTCGCAAGCACGCGAGCGCACGCAGATACTTATGGACGTCGCCAATCAGACCGGCGGAATAGTGCTCGGTACAGGCGACCTTTCGGAACTCGCTCTGGGATGGGCTACCTACAACGGCGACCATATGTCGATGTATGGCGTGAATGCGGGCGTGCCCAAGACGCTTGTGAAATATCTTGTGGAATGGTTTGCCACCCGTGCCGACAGCGATGTACGCTCGGCTCTGCTCGACATATGCGATACACCTATCAGTCCCGAGCTGATACCGGCTGATGAACATGGCAACATTACTCAGAAAACGGAGGATCTTGTGGGTCCATATGAGCTTCACGACTTCGTGTTGTACTACGTGCTCCGCTACGGATTCCGTCCCCGCCGCATCTACCGCCTCGCGCTCAAGGCTCTTGGCGACACATATTCACGCGAGGAGATAGTGAAGTGGATGCAGGTATTCTACCGCCGCTTCTTCTCCCAGCAGTTCAAGCGCTCATGTATGCCCGACGGGCCTAAAGTGGGCAGCGTGTGTCTGTCGCCCCGCGGCGATTGGCGCATGCCGTCTGACGCTTCTGTCGCGTTATGGCGTGATGAAGCCGCCACACTTTCAGAATTACTTGATTGACTATGAAATTACTACGAAATATATCCATTATTTTAGCCATGCTTGTGGCTGTGGCGTCGGATGCTTCAGCTCAGGTGGAGAAAGGTCAGAAATCGCTCGGATTTCACGGCGGTTATGCCACATACAATACTTCGGCACTTGCGGGAGTGAGTTTTCAGTATGCTTTCAGTCGTCATTTCCGTCTGGCGCCGAGCGTAGACTATATCTTTGACCATAAGGATGTCGACGGCCTGATGTTTAATATCGACTACCACGGTCCTGTTGCGCTCAACGGAGCCCGCACCATTTATTTTTATCATCTGCTCGGACTGAACTACGCTTCGTGGCATCATGGGAAGGCTAAGTTGAGTCCGCGAGTAGATCCGGCTCCCGGCGAAGATGTATCAACGCGCGAGAATAATTTCGGTCTTGATGTAGGAGCCGGTTTCGAGTGGTATGTCAATCCGGCCCTTCGCCTGTCGCTTGAAGGCAAGTTCAACTGGATACGCCACGCCAATACCGGTCTGTTCTATCTCGGTATCAGCTATGTGTTCTGATACCGCGCCGCGGTTGTCGGTGCTTATACCCTGTTACGCTACGGCCTCGCTCGTGGGGCGTTGCCTGACGTCGCTGGTGCCTCTTGCGGGGCAAGGCGTGGAGATAGTGATGATTGATGACTGTTCGCCCGATGATGTCAGCCTTGCCATAACCCGGGCTCTCGGCCATGAGGCCGCTCCCCTCGCTCCATTTACCCGCGTGATGAAAAACCCGCGTAATATGGGCGCGGCCGACACGCGCAACCGGTTGCTTTCCGAGGCGCGCGGCAAGCGGATTCTGTTTGTCGACAGTGATGATTATGTCGATGCGCAAGCTGTAATGAATGCGCTTGATACGGCCGAAATCAGTGACGCTGACATTATCGCGGCACCTTATTTTACCGTGACCGGTGATAATGTCAAGAGACACGGGATTCCGTCGGCGTATGGACTGAACAATCTTCCCATACATGTCAGCGCGTTTTCGCTATGCAATAAGCTCATCAGGAGGGAGCTGATTGTGAACGGCGGCCTGCGATTTTTTGAAGGAATCAATCGCTGGGAAGATCTCGGCATGATGTCGCGCATCTTCGCGCTCAATCCTATAATCGAGGTGACTGACAGCGGATGGTATTACTATACGATAGAGCCGTCGCGCACCACTCTTTCAACTTTTGCCCGCGAGGCCACTGTAGCTGATCGCGCGGCGATCGTGAAGCATGTAGAAGCATGGATGAAGGAAAGAGGGCTTGAGGAGAAATATTATGAATTTCTTACCGCGCTGAAATTTTATGCCAAAGCGGGGTATCTTCGCCGGCCTGTCGATATCAAGTCTTGGCGATCATTGTTTCCCGAAGCACGCGCCACATTAACCTTCCCGCGTGCATTGCCGCTGTTTTATAGGGTGGCTTTTTGGGTTTTAGGTTTTAGGTTTTAGGTTTTAGGGATTAGGTTTTAGGATTTAGGGATTAGGGATTAGGTTTTAGATTTTTTGGCTAAGACTCTCACCCAAAGACAAAAACTTTTCCTCATGCCTCGCACACTATTCCCTAAACCTAATCCCTAAAACCTAAAACCTAAAACCTAAAACCTAAAACCTAAAACCTAAAACCTAAACCAAATAAACCACATCATAAAACCAAACAGAAAAAACCTACAACAAAAAACCTTTAACC
>JAIDUB010000062.1 GCA_029060405.1 Duncaniella sp.
AAGTTATCTTCTATTCTACAAAAATACTATAACCTTTTCTGCGCTTATTTTTATCGCCCGTTTATTTTCTTTTGCTATGAATAAAAAAATTGCATACTCGGGTTAGGAGTATGCAAACATAATAACTACGAGGGCACCACGAGGATGATTATGGAGCGAGGGTAGTTGAATCCCGCTGCAATGGCTATACGGAGCTATTGCGCGGAGACTACCGGAGTCCAGTTTAAAATTACCATTTTGCTTTTCCCGGAAACGGTGCACAGCACCGTCCCTACTTTGAGGGGCGGATTTTTTTATTGCTACGGCACTATATTGCTACGGCACTAAATTGCTACGGTACTTTATTGCTACAGCACTTTATATTGCTGCGGCACTATGTTGCTGCGGCGCTGGGGGGTATCGTGGTGAAGCTGTGTGCATTATGGGCTTATGCTTGCCCGAGGGCGATGTTTATTCGGAGGGCAGATTAAATTCATCGCGACGGGTGGTGATGAATTTACTGACTTTCTCATTTTCCGTAAATAGGGTGGTGATATATTTACGCAATGTCGGGAATGTTATTAATTCGTCGGGTTTTATCTGCATGGACCTTAAAGAGCCGTCCTGCTGCGGCACTATTACGATAAGATTGCCGAAGTTGAGATTGAACAGACGCATATTTACTATCGCATAGGCATCATTGTTGGCTGCCCGGAAGGAGATAAAATCCACTCGATCAGTTTGCGATATCCTTACGTAGCCTTCCGAAATCACGTCGGGGTGATTTCTTGAGATGCCGTCAATATATGTGTCGTCATATGTCACCGTATCACGGGGCATGTCGGTTACCACGGCAAGTATAAAATAGAAATCTACATCATTGTCGCCAAGAAAAGATTCGTTTAACGACGTTTTATGATTGCCGCTGACCATACATGCGACCCTTTGACCCGAAGGAAGATCTATGTCGAAGCTGGCAGCTACGATGCCGTCAAAGGTGCCGGCATACAGATCGTAGTTCGGGACCGGAAATACGCCTCTTTTCATGGGAGTGTGATTGACCTCGGCATGTAAATCATCACGATAGTGAATGGAATCCCATTTTGCAGGATTTTCTCTGTCAGAGATATATTGGTTTTGCCATTCCGGAGTCCATTGCGAAATGGAATCTTCCGACGACGTATTCTGCAGGGCCGAGAGTTGAAGAGCTGTCACCCAGCAAATAATAAGGAAAAGATGTCTCATTATATTGGAATTTATTTCACAAAGTTAGCAATAATCATCAGAAGTGATTGGATTTTTGATTATATTTGTGTTATGAATAAGTATTTGGTTACTATAGTCCTGCTGCTGCTTTCATACGCCACGGGAGCGTGCCGCAAGCATGAAATGCGAGGCGTGTGGGTGGCGACAGTATGGGGCATCGACTGGCCTTCAGTGCAGGGAACGGATGTGAATACGGCTAAAAAACAGCAGGCCGAGCTTTCGGCATTGCTTGACCGCTGTAAGGAAATGAATCTGACTACGGTAGTGTTTCAGGTGAGATCGATGGCCGACGCGATGTATCAGTCGAAACAGGAGCCGTGGAGTCGATTCCTGACCGGGAAACGTGGAGCCAAGCCAGCATGGGATCCTCTGGAGTGGATGGTAGAGGAGTGCCACAATCGCGGACTTGAGTGCTATGCGTGGGTAAATCCATTCAGAGCGCCGGCCGCAAAGGATGCGTCAACGGAGTTTGACAAGCTATGCAGCGATAAAGGGTGGCTGCTTACTTACGGCAAAAATACTACACTCAATCCCGGCATGGAGGATGTGAGAAAACATATTGTAGATGTGTGCCGTGATATTGTAAGATTGTATGATGTCGACGGCTTGATTTTCGATGACTATTTTTATCCAAACGGTATCCCTGAAAATGCGTCGGCTCCCGATTATGACCTGTACTTGAAATCGGGTACGGAAATGCCGATCGGACAATGGCGCCGTGCTAATGTGCATAAACTCGTAGCAGATGTCAGCGCGATGATCTTTGACGAATGCCCTGATGTGAGATTCGGCATATCACCCGCCGGGGTAGCCGGTACGAGCACAACCTCAGCCAAGCAATGGGGACTTACGCCCGTGGACGTAAAAGCAGCCGACTGGCAGTGGAAAGATATATTTTCCGATCCCGTAGGGTGGCTTTACGAAGGAACTATAGATTTTGTATCGCCACAGCTATACTGGCCTACAACGCACGAGACAGCTCCGTTTCAGCCGCTTGCCCGATGGTGGGACTACGCCGCGGGACGCCACGGTCGCCATTCTTTTCCGTCGATCACACTGGCCGATATGGAAAAAAATTCCGATTCCGATCTGCTCGATGACCACCTGCTGCAAGTGGAGATGACCGGCGAGATGTCGACTCCGGGGGTGATACTTTACAGCGCGAAATTCCTCGACCGAATCGACAACGCGCTTCGATACAGCTTGTATATGCGCAAGGCGATCTCACCTCGCGCCGAATGGAAATATCCTCATAAGTATGAGGCCGTAAAGGGGTTGCACCGCAAGGACGACAAACTCCTGTGGGATGAAACCGAGCCAGATGTGAAAGGCGCTACCGTGAGATACGCAGTGTATGCGTTTCCTGATAAACTCTCGATCGAAGAAGTGGCCGACACTAACGATGAACCCGGAATTGACAGCGAGTATCTGCTCGGCATCACCTACACTCCGGAATTTCACCTCCCGCCCGGAGAGCGCAAAGGCAGAAAGTATGCCGTAAGCGTGCTCGACGGCAATTCAATCGAGCACCCCTACAGCATATTGTAAGAAAGTAACAAGATAATCCCATGATATTATTTCCCAACGCCAAAATAAACCTCGGCCTCGACATAGAGCGCCGACGCCCCGACGGCTATCACGACATTGTCACCGTGATGTATCCGGTAGGATGGAGCGATGTGCTCGAACTTGTGCCCGGAAAAGGTGAAGATACTACCTTGACCGTGACAGGCAACGCCGTAGACTGTCCCCCTGAAAAGAATCTCGTAATGAAAGCCTACAGAGCGCTTGATGCGGAATTGCAACTCCCGCCTGTCGACATATTCCTTCATAAGATAATCCCCGACGGAGCAGGTCTCGGAGGCGGTTCGGCCGATGCCGCCTTTACGCTCACGGGACTTAACGAACTTTTCGATCTCGGTCTTGAAAAAGAGCATCTTGCCGAAATAGCCGGAAAGATAGGAGCCGACTGCTCATTTTTCGTATATGACCGCCCGATGCTCTGCACCGGCACCGGCACAACGATGGCGCCTATCGATATAGACCTGAGCGACTATGCAGTAGCGATAGTAAAACCGCCATTCTCCGTCCCCACCCGCGAAGCGTATTCCTCAGTGACTCCGGCGGTAGCCGAGCGCAGCATAACCGAAATACTCACCAAACCGGTGGAGGAATGGCGGGGAGAGCTGAAAAATGATTTCGAGCGCACAGTGGGAGCACTGCATCCCGAAATCCATGCCATACGCGACCGCCTGTATAAATGCGGAGCTGTATATGCCGCTATGTCAGGCTCAGGTTCGGCAGTGTTCGGCCTCTTTAAAAATGACATTTTGGCAGATGATCTTAAGCGACTATTTCCCGCATGCGCAACCTTTGCGGGACATCTGTGAACGATAAAGGATATTTTTTTGTTGTAATATTGAATAAAAAGCATCGAGGCCATGAGTTTGGCCTGCTTTTTGTTGCTTAAAAAGTCAATAATAACAATAAAATACTGTAATCATGGCTAACAATACACCCAACAGGCCCGACGAGCACCTCCATCGCGAAGCCGCCGATGCCGAAATATTCGATGACGTACAGGAGGCTCAGGCAGAAGCCACCTCCACCGAAGACGAAGAAAATGAGATAATCAACGGTCAGGCCGGCCAGATAGACACGCTCAACGAGACCGTTCAGAAACTCACCGAAGAGGTTGAGAAAGCCAAGAAAGACTATCTCTACCTCATGGCTGAGTTTGACAATTTCCGTAAACGCACGTTAAAAGAGAAATCAGACATACTCCGCAATGCGTCGGAGAAAGATATGGCCGATCTGCTCCCGATAGTCGACGATTTCGAGCGCGGTATCGAAGCCAACCGCACCACCAGCGACGTTGAAACCCTGCGCCAAGGAATGGAACTTATCTATCAGAAATTTGTCAAATACCTCGAGCGTCATGGCGTGAAACCCATCGAGTCGACCGGCCTTGCCTTCGATCCCGAGATGCATGAGGCAATCGCAATGGTGCCCGTGAACGACGAGGAGCAGAAAGGTAAGGTAATCGATACCCCGACAAAAGGATATACAATCAACGATAAAGTGCTTCGCCACGCAAAGGTAGCGGTAGGACAGTAAAAAGAAAGGTAATGTCATGGCAGAAAAACGCGATTATTACGAAGTGCTCGGCGTGGACCGTAACGCCGATGAGAAAGCACTGAAAAGCGCCTACCGCAAGCTCGCGCTGAAATATCACCCCGACCGCAATCCCGGCGATAAGGAAGCCGAGGAGAAATTCAAGGAAGCAGCCGAGGCTTACGACGTGCTCTCCAATCCCGAGAAGCGCCAGAAATATGACCAGTTCGGCCACAACATGGGTCCGCAGGGCTTCCCCGGCGGAGGTGGCGGCGGATTCTATTCCGGCGGCGGAATGTCGATGGAAGACATATTCTCCAATTTCGGTGACATATTCGGCGATCTGTTTGGCGGCGGAGGCCACGGAATGGGCGGCTTCGAGACCGCCGGCGCTCACTCACGTCCCCGCCAGCGCAAGGGTAAAGACCTGCGTGTGAGGGTAAAACTCACGCTTGAGGATATAGCCAAGGGCGTCACAAAGACACTCAAGATTCCTACCCTCGTGAAGTGTAGCCACTGTAACGGTACGGGAGCCAAGGACGGAACGGCATTCACCACCTGCCCCACATGTCAGGGCTCGGGACACGTGCGCCGTCAGGTTAATTCAATCTTCGGCCCCCAGTCGTCAACCGTCACATGTCCGCAGTGTCATGGTGAAGGGAAGATTATCTCCGAGCAGTGCAGCTACTGTCACGGCGAAGGAGTGGAGCGCAAGGAAGAGACCGTAACGTTCAATATACCTGCAGGCGTAGCCGACGGCATGACCCTTACCGTGCGTGGCAAAGGCAATGCGGCAGTGCGCGGCGGAGTCAACGGCGACCTTCTTGTAGTGATCGAGGAAGTCAAGCATCCCGAGCTCATCCGCGACGGCAACGACGTGATCTATAACCTTATGCTCGATATTCCTACCGCTGCCCTGGGTGGCTCGGTAGAAGTGCCCACCATCACCGGACGCGCCCGCGTGAAGATTCCTGCCGGCACGCAGCCCGGCAAGGTGCTCCGACTGCGCGGCAAGGGACTTCCCTCAACCGAAGGTCACGGCACCGGCGACGAGCTTGTCAACGTGATGGTATATATCCCCGAGACACTCAACGATACCGAGCGCGCAGCGATGGAGCAGCTTCAGGGTCAGCCCGACATGCAGCCCTCGCAGAGCGTGAAAGACAGAATTTTCTCTAAACTCCGCCATATATTCGATTAATTACGACTAATTATGAAAAAAGGAAATATTGGGGTTACAACTGAGAATATATTCCCCGTAATCAAAAAATTTCTCTATTCCGATCAGGAAATATTTCTGCGTGAGCTTGTGTCAAACGCCATCGACGCCACGCAGAAACTCAAGACCCTCGCGTCATTCGGCGACTTCAAGGGACAGCTCGGCGACATGGATGTGCGTGTCACCATCGACAAGGAAGCCGGAACGCTCACCGTCAGCGACCACGGTATAGGCATGACTGCCGACGATATAGAAAAATACATCAACCAGATAGCATTCTCGGGAGCCGAGGAATTCCTCAGCAAGTATAAGGATACCGCCAATGCCATCATAGGTCACTTCGGTCTCGGATTCTACTCGGCATTCATGGTTGCCAAGAAGGTTGAGATACGTTCACTTTCCTATAAGGAGGGAGCCGAGGCTGTGAAATGGACTTGCGACGGGTCGCCCGAGTTTACCATGGAGCCTGCCGACAAGACCGAGCGCGGTACCGACATCGTGCTTTATATCGATGATGATTCCAAGCAGTATCTCGAGCAGGCACGTATCGACTCGCTTCTGAAGAAATATTGCCGTTTCCTCCCCGTACCTGTGATTTCAGGAAAAGAGCAGGAATGGAAAGACGGAAAATATGTGGATACCGACCGCGACAAAATCATCAATATCACCGAACCGGCATGGACCAAGAAACCGTCGGAACTTACCGATGAAGATTATCGCAATTTCTATCATGAGCTATATCCCGGTCAGGAAGACCCTCTGTTCTGGATTCACCTGAATGTCGACTATCCTTTCACGCTCACGGGTGTGCTCTTCTTCCCCAAGATCAAGAATAATCTCGAGATTCGCAAAGACCGCATCCAGCTCTACAGCAATCAGGTGTATGTGACTGACTCTGTGGAAGGCGTAGTGCCCGAGTTCATGATGCTCCTTCAGGGAGTGATCGATTCACCCGATATCCCTCTCAACGTATCGCGCAGCTATCTTCAGAGCGATACAGCGGTGAAGAAAATCTCGGGATACATCACTAAAAAAGTATCGTCACGCCTCGAGGAACTGTTTAAGGCTGACCGTGCCGAATTTGAGAAGAAATGGGACGACATAAAGATTTTCATCGAATACGGTATGCTTACCGACGAGAAATTCTGTGACGCTGCCATGAAATTTGTACTTCTCAAGGATACCGACGACAAATACTATACCCTTGATGAATACCGCACGCTCGTAGAAGCATCGCAGACCGATAAAGACGGTGATGTGGTATACATCTATGCCACTGACGCGACCGCCCAGTATGCCTATATTCAGGCTGCTACCGAAAAGGGTTACAATGTACTGCTTATGAACGGCGAACTTGACGGTCACTTCATATCGATGCTTGAGAACAAGCTCACCAAGACCCGCTTTGTGCGTGTGGATTCCGATGTGGTTGACAATCTGGTACCTGCGGCCGACAAGAAAGCAACCTCGCTTTCGGGCGAGCAGATTTCGCTTCTTACATCGCTTTTCCGCAGTCGCGTGCCCAAGATTGAGAAAGCCGAGTTCCTCGTATCATTTGAAGAGCTCAATCCCGAGGCCAATCCCGTGCTGATTACCCAGAACGAGTATATGCGCCGCATGAAAGATATGGCCGCCACTCAGCCCGGTATGGCATTCTACACCGAGCTCCCCGACGCCTACAATCTCATAGTAAATACAGCGGCTCCCGTGGTGAAACGCATTCTCGATGACGCTGAAAAGACTGTAGGTGAAAAGGTCGCTCCTCTCAATAAGGCAGTTGCCGACGACAATGCCCGCATCAAGGAACTTCGTGACACCGCACCCGACGGTAAACTTTCCGAGGAAAATGAAAATCAGGTGAAACATCTCTCGGAAACCGCCGAACACAACCGCAACGAGGCAGAAAAGATTGTGGCGGAATATGCCGCATCGCAGCCCGTGATAGGTCAGGCGATAGATCTGGCTCTCCTTGCCAACGGACTTCTCCGCGGCCGCGAGCTCAACGAGTTCATCCGCCGTTCGGTCAAGCTTCTTTGATAAACTGATAACTGTACATATTTCATTACGGGCCGCAGCAGAGCATTATTGCTACGGCCCGTAAACATTTGCACGGGTAGGGCGGTTATTAAAGTATGTCAACCTCACGTCGTCCATTCACCTTTGACCGCGTAGTGCGGATTGTCGGCTCCATATTGATACTTGCCGGAGCCGTGTGGCTCATCAATGTGCTTAAAAATGTATTGCTCCCCTTCTGTCTCGCCTGCCTCATAGCGTATATGCTTCAGCCGGTAGTGGCACTCAACGGCAGGATATTCCACATCAGGCATCATGCGGTCAATGTGTTTCTGACACTTTTTGAGGTAGCGGCGCTGGTGTGCGCGGTCATGTATTTCGTAGTGCCAATGGTCATAAGTGAAATCGGCGAACTGACCGCACTTATCGACCGATACAGGTCCAACGGCATGATCGAGGCGATGATTCCCGGCGAATTCCGTGCTTGGCTCGACGGAATAGTTTCGCAGTTCAGCCTGTCACAGCTTGCCGACAGCGGACAGCTTGAGGAGATAATCACCGGCGGAACGTCGGTGGTAAGCTATGTGATTGACATGCTTATGCACACTATCGAATGGCTTCTGGCTTTCGTATATGTCATCTTTATCATGATAGATTACGACGAACTTGTGGAAGGCGCCAACGGACTCATCCCGCCCGACTACCGGCCTATAACCGTGCGCATAGGCAATGATATAAAGCGGAGCATGAACAGCTACTTCCGCGGTCAGGCGCTGATAGCGCTCTGCGCTGCGGTGTTCTATTCCATAGGATTTTCTATCGTTGGCATACCTATGGCCATAGTGCTCGGTGTGACTGTGGGAATACTATACATGATACCGTATTTCCAGTATGTGACATTGATTCCCGTGGCAATCGTATGTTTCATATCTACGCTCGACGGCGGGAACTTCTGGATACTGATGGGTCAGTGCATACTCGTATATGTGATATCCCAGTCGATATGCGACTATATCCTAACGCCCCACATCATGGGAAGCGCTCTGGGACTTCACCCGGCCATAATACTGCTTGCACTCTCGGTATGGGGCACTCTGCTCGGTATCATAGGCATGATAATCGCACTTCCCCTCACGGCGCTACTGATAGCTTACTACAAGGAATTTGTTATAGAAAAGGGTGCCGGCGCAGGTGTGCAGACGTCGCCCGACGGCCCGGCCTGATATTTTAATTTTTAATGAAATTTAGTTAACTTTGCAAAAATATTGAATGTTATGGGACAAATGATAGCAATAGTGGGACGCCCTAACGTGGGCAAGTCCACACTCTTCAATCGCCTGACTCAGACACGTACCGCGATAGTCAACGATACAGCCGGTACCACACGCGACCGCCAGTATGGCAAAGTGGAGTGGAACGGTAAGGAATTTTCCATCGTAGATACCGGCGGCTGGGTGGTGAACTCCGACGATATTTTCGAATCGGAAATCAACAAGCAGGTTGCTCTCGCCATAGAGCAGGCCGATGAAATACTCTTTGTGGTCGACGCTATGAACGGTGTGACCGATCTCGATGACCATGTGGCCGAGATTCTGCGCCGCTCCACCAAGCCCGTGATTCTTGTGGCAAACAAGGTGGACGCCGGCGACAGTATATATAATATCGCCGAGTTCTATGCCCTCGGATTGGGTGAGCCTTATCCCGTGTCGGCTTCGAGCGGTTACGGTACAGGCGACCTTCTTGACGAGGTGGTCAAGAAACTTCCAGTGAAAGATGATGACGAGAGCGAGCATCTCGACAATATACCGAAATTTGCCATCGTGGGTCGACCTAATGCCGGCAAGTCGTCGATTATCAACGCTTTTATCGACGAGGACCGACATATAGTGACGGATATCGCCGGTACCACCCGCGACAGTATCTATACACGTTACAACAAATTCGGCTTCGACTTCTATCTTGTCGACACTGCCGGAATACGTAAGAAAAACAAGGTCAACGAGGATATAGAATACTATTCCGTAATCCGCTCGATACGAGCTATCGAGGCGTCGGATGTATGTATTCTTATGATCGATGCAACCCGCGGTATAGAGTCGCAGGATGTAAGTATATTCGGTCTTATCCAGCGCAACAAGAAAGGTCTGGTTGTGGTGGTCAACAAGTGGGATCTTGTCGAGGACAAGTCGCAGAAGGCGATAGCTCATTTCGAGAAAGCGATCAGAGACCGCTTCGCTCCGTTTGTCGACTTCCCCATCATATTTGCCTCGGCGCTCACCAAGCAGCGCATCTACAAGGTGCTCGAGACCGCCGTGGAGGTCTACGAGAACCGCAGGCGCGTGGTGCCCACGTCGCAGCTCAATACCGTGATGCTTGAGGCTATCGCCGCATATCCGCCTCCTGCCAACAAGGGCAAATTCGTGAAAATCAAGTATGTCACCATGCTCAAGGATGCCGCCGTGCCCACGTTTATCTTCTTCTGCAATCTGCCTCAGTGGGTCAAGGAACCATATCGCCGTTATCTCGAAAACAAGATACGCGAGAACTGGAACTATACCGGCACGCCCATCAATGTGTTCATGCGCGAAAAATAGCGATTATCAGTAATACCACGGCCGTGGCTATCCCGGTAATTACGGTCGCGTCGAAAATCATAAGTTTGTGCAGCGCTCCTTCAGCCCCCGGCAGAAGGGGCGCTCCCATTGCTTCCCAGTTATCGCGGCGTGTGGTGCGGGTCGCTTTGCGCGCGAGCCACGCACAAGCGGCGGCTATTGTAGAGCCTATTATGGCCCCTACTATGATATCGCCGGGATAATGCACGCCAAGATAGTTGCGGGTATAGCAGTTGAGCAGTGCCCATATGAAAATGTATATCACGAAACGCGGACGACGCACGATAAGCGACATATACACGGCGAGTGCAAACGAGTTGGCGCCGTGGCACGACGGAAAGCCATAGCGGCCTCCGCGGTAACCTTCGACGATCTGCACAAATTCCGAAAGCGGATTTTCAAGATTGGCCGGACGCAGGCGCTGGAATATGGGTCGGAGCACACTCGCCACAATCTGGTCGCTCAGCAATATCGCCAGCGCTATTCCGAGAGTGAATATTATGACGCGGCGCGGATTGTAGGCACGAATGAGCACATACAAAAGCGAGGCATACATCGGTATCCATGCCCATCGTCCTGTAAAGAGCATTACGAACCGGTCGAGTACCGGAATGTGAAACGAATTCAGAAAAATGAGCAAGTCGGCGTCGAGCGCCATAAGTTGGTCAAGCATGATTAAAGTTGTTGCATGTAATTATATAATTCCTGTAAGATTGCATGGGCGCCCTGAGCTACCTGCGTGGCGCAGGCGGGAGAACAGGTGTCCATAATCACGGCATCGGCGTCGCAGTTGAACACATAGCTGCCATCGGGAGTGACAATGCCGGCCACACCCGGCTCGCTGAAGAAGGCGTAACGGGCGGCATCGGCAGCCAGCAGGTTGCGGGAGAACGGGAACGCTTTGTGGTCAAGTCCGAGTGCGCATAACAGGGTGGCGGCTATATCAGCCTGAGAGCCGGTGCGGGAAATACGTCGCGGTGCGTCGGCAAGCGCGCCGCCGGTGAATATGAGGGGAACCGTGTGGCGCATAACCGGATTATCGATATCCTGAGGATACACGCCGTAGTGATCGGGCACGATTATGACCAGCGTGCGGTGCCACCGCGGTGACCGGCTGAGCGCATTGATGAATGCGGCCGCGCAGCTGTCGGTGTAGGCAAAGGCATTGAGGCGGTCGTTGGCGGTGAAGCGGGGATCAGAGTACGGTACATCAAACGGCTCGTGACTGCTCGATGTCTGGATAATGTCGAGATATGGGCCGGGGTCTTTATGGCTCAGGATATCGGCCAGAGCGCGGGTGAAAACCTTGTCGTCGTGAGCGCCCCACTTGCTCTTGCGGTCGGCGGCGGCGAATGACTTGTCGCTCGTGATATTTTCAAATCCCTGACTTACGAGATAAGCGTGCATGTTGGTGAAATTAGTGTCGCCGCCGTAGAAATATGATGAGATCCATCCGTTATGCTTCATCTCGCGTGGCCACGACGGGGTGTGCTCTATTTTCTCGACATTTTTCATCAGCGAGGCCGAGGGTACTCCCGGGAAGCCGCTCATTATGGCCGTCAGTGCGCGGTCGGTGCGGAACGAGTTGGCATAGAAGTTGTCCCACAGCCATCCTGTAGCTGCGATTGAGTCAAGTTTCATGGCCACAGGTTCGCCTCCGAGCGATGGAAGCAGATGTGAAGAAAAGCTCTCGAGAATAATCATTACCACATCGGGGCGCTCGGTGTTGAGCAGTGATATTGAAATGGAATCGTTGGCCGATGTAATTGAGTCGAGACATGCAATCGCTCTGTCGGCTTCGGCGGGTGACATGTAGCTGTATTGTTTGCTCCATTTACCTTGGTGGGATGCCGAGTAGAGCAGGCTGAATGCCGGATTGATGGCGGCATGATTGAAATGCTGGTTCTGACTGTAGTAGGCGCGGGAAAGATTCATGGTCGACACTGTGAAGCCGCCGCGGATGGGGATAAACAGAAGCGCTGTCATCACCACCGCCACCACTGTGCGCAACCATGTTCCGCCGGGATTTACCGTGATGCGCCCCGCCGTGAAGCGGAGCAACTGATATATGCCTGTCGCTACCGCAGCCACGGCCACAGGACCGAGAATCATTTCCCAAACGGTAGCGCTCGCCATAGCCGAGGCGGGTGATGTGGTGAAATAGAATACCGGGGTCATGTCGAGGCGGAATCCCCAGTAGCCGTAGAGCACGAGATCGACTACCATGATCATTCCCAGAATTACGGAGACGATACCGCGATAGATGCTCATGCAGCGCGATGTAGTGCGGGAACTGAGCCACTGCGAGGCTATCAGAATGAGTCCGGGAATTATCATGAGATATGCAGCCGTGGCAAGGTCCATCGAAAATCCGTGGACGATGATGTCGGCGAGGTCACCGGCACCGGCCTGCCCGGGATAAAACATCAGGAACAGCGGTTTCTGAATCACCATTATGGCTATCATTATGGCGTAGGTGATTAAAAACCTGAAAATTACTTTTTTCATTATCAAGAAAATTTTTACAAAGGTAGCAAAAAAATCGGAGCGCCGATCCTTGAAAGACCGGCGCTCCATTCAAATTATGAATCTAAGAGAGCAATTAAGCTTTTTTCTTTTTTATTCAGGCTGGGCGAAGAGGACGATGCGGTTCCAGTTGTTGGTATCGTAGGGCTGAACCGAGCTGCCGGCAGCTTCTACAGTGAGGCGGGAAGCATCTACACCGTAATCGTTTACGAGGATGTCGGCTACGGCCTGAGCGCGACGCTCGGAGAGTTTCTGGTTATAGGTTGCAGTACCGGTGTCCTTATCGGCGTAACCGCGAACTACGATTGAAGTGCCGGGGTT
This sequence comes from Duncaniella sp., assembly GCA_029060405.1. Taxonomy (GTDB): domain Bacteria; phylum Bacteroidota; class Bacteroidia; order Bacteroidales; family Muribaculaceae; genus Duncaniella. The sequence goes on from JAIDUB010000062.1 coordinate 13,051, forward strand.
GGCCTTGAGGTATTCAGCCACGTTGTATACGTTGACCATTTCTTCCGATGATACGTAAGCCGAGTTGATCTTGAAGCGTACGGAGGGGAGCAGGGGAGCGTTGACCACTGTAGCGGTTGCTTCTGTAACCATCACTTCGGGGCAGGGAAGCTGAGCTTCGGCTGCTGCGCGTGCTGCTTCCGATGAGGCAAGAGCGTTGCGGAGGTCGTTGACCTGATTGTTGAGAGATGAAACGTATCCGGCGTAATCGCAGGGATTGTACTTGCTCATACCTGCACCGTCGAAGCGGATGTTGAGACCACCGAGAGCCTGAAGGTTGATGTCGACGGGTCGGCCGCCTGATACATTGTTGAAGTTATCTCCGTAGAACGAGCCGCGGCCTTCAACGAAGAAGTCGACGTAGCGGCACAGACGGAAGCGGAACTGGATACCTGCCGATACGGGAAGAAGCCACTGATTTTCCTTGATTTTACCGTCGTTGTCACGTATGTTGGCTGAGAGATTGTTATTGTAGTCCCATACAAACGTACCTCCGAGTCCCACGAAAGGAACGATCGAGAATACTCGGTCGGGATTGTAACCGTTGATGCTGTTGAACATATCCCACATGAAGTCGAGGTTTACACTTGCCTGCTTGGCGTGAGCCATGCGCTCGCTGTTCCAGTGCATCGAGCCGTAAGTGCCGCTGAAGCGGAATCCCATGTAGGGTGAGAACCAACGGCCTACGCCGAGATTATATACTGCTGTGATGTGGCGGCCCGAACCGTCGACCATGCTGTGGTCGTTTTCTACAAACGGCATCTGGATACCGGCACCTGCCTGAAGGAACCATCCGTTGCGCCACGATGCGGGGGCGAAATTGTCCTTACACTCTACGTTGGTCACGTCGATAACGGTTTCATTGACAACGACAGCGTCTTGGGCGTAAGCATTGGCAGCTCCGAATACGGCAGCGCCTGCAGCAGCGATGTAAACTAAATTCTTTTTCATCTCTCTCAAAAATTAAAGGTGAAACATCTATAAAAAGTGAATTAGTAAAAATTATAAATAGTAAATGAGTTTTTGAGTTTCGGAATTATTTTCCGGGAATGTATAATCTTAACATACGTATCGCGGCTTTTGTTTAAATTATTCATTAATTTTGCAAAAGAAAATTATTTACCACCGCTATGAAACGTTGTGAAATCGCTTATATATCCTCAGTTATCCTATTGTTATTCACGGTAATGCCGCTGCGGGCAATCGTACCCGTACGTGTGCACTGGCACGATGAAAAATCCGATACCCTCAGGCTCGACTCGCTGCTGCATGTGGCATGCGCCATGGAAAGCGACGGTGCGCAGGGGAGGGTAGCGCGTATCGCACGCCTGTTTGAGGGAGTGCCTTACAAGGCCGGAACGCTCGAAATCGCTCCTGAGGGGATAGTGGTGAATCTCGACTCGATGGACTGCACCACATTTGTCGAGACGGTCGCGGCACTCGCCGTGACAGCCGACGAGCGCCGTGATTCATGGCAGGATTTCGTCCATAATCTCGGTGTGCTGCGCTATCGTGGCGGAAAGGTCGACGGGTATGCCTCAAGACTTCATTATTTTTCCGACTGGATTCTTGATAATTCCCACCGCGGCAATGTGACCGATGTTACCGGCCGCATGCCCGATCAGGCTGCATATCAGGTAAAGACAATCGATTTCATGTCACGACACCGCGACCTTTATCCCGCGCTTAAGGATGATGCCGAATATGAGCGGCTGAAAAATGCCGAGATCGGCTACCGCAATCATCGCTTTCCTTATATCAAGAGCGGCTCGTTTTTCCGCAAGGGTGTTGCTTCGGCGCTTCGCGAAGGTGATATCGTCGCGCTGGTTTCGCGCAAGAGCGGTCTCGACGTGAGCCATGTGGGAATAATAGTATTTGTCGACGGCGAGCCTCACCTGCTTCATGCGTCGTCGCGTCACGGCAAGGTGCTCGTCGACCCTCTGCCGCTCGCCGAGTATCTCAAGAAATCGCGTGATACGCTCGGCCTCCGTATTATACGGCTGAAGGACCGATAAAAATTACCGGCCGGAAGATAGCTTCTTCCGGCCGGCTCGATTCATGGAGGGGCTACTGTCAGTCAACCTTTATCACAAGGAATTTGCTCTTTTCCCAGAAACGGGCGGGATTGGTGATGATCACCACTTTCTGGTCACCCTTGTCCTCGATCGTATAGGAATCTTTGGGCTGATCGGTCATCAGTTTGGCCTTGTCGCTGTGGGTGGGGATTACGGTGAGAGTGCGTTTGTCGGCGGCAGTGAAATATGTGCGGTCAAAGTCGCCTTCGAGCACATGGGTGCGACCGAGGAATTTCTTCTCGAGAATGCCGCGGTCTTTCAGCTCCTTGTTGGTGCCGAGGGCATAGTATACGGTGTTGGCCGATGCTTCGGCACGGGCAATTTCTGAACGGGCATCCTCTTTCACGGTCTCGATGTTTGAGTGAAGTGAGTCTACCGTAGTGTTGAGGTCGGCCACGGTCTGGTCAAGTTCGCTTATGCGTATATGAGCGGCTTCGAGTTGATTGGTGAGTGAGGCAATCTCGGTCTGCTGCTCGGCGATCTGCGATTTCAGGTTCTGAATCGTGCGGGTGAGCGTGGCATTGTTGCCCTTTGAAGCGGCGAGGGTAGCCTCAAGTTCCTCAAGACGCTGGCGGCGTTCCTGCAGAGCCTGCTGGATGGCTATCATGTCATTCTTGACCTGATCGCGGCGTGAAGCCGATTCGCCGGTAAAAGCTCCGGGGGTTGATATGATTTTCTCCATATCCTTTATCTGGTTCATGCCTTCGGAGATGTCATTTACGAGCACGAGCAGACTATCTTGCGTGGCAAGAGTGGCGCGGAGATCATCGCGGAGCTGTTCGTTGTTTTCTTCGGCCATGCGGAGCTTGTCGCCGCCGCATGATGATAGCAGACCTATGGCGGCCGCTAATGCTGCGAATGAAAGTACTTTCTTCATAAATATAAAGTGTTGAGTGAGTTAACTATTGTCGTGTTACTGGTTACTGCGGGTCACGATACTTATTGACGTGCACACGCGAGGCCTGCTGGGGAGCAGGTGCTACAATTATAACAATCTCTCCACGCGGATTGTTTTGCGTGAAATATTCCTGAAGGCCGGCGAGAGTGTCGCGCCGTGTCTCTTCATAGACTTTGGATATTTCTCTCGAAACCGAAGCCTCCCGGTCAGGGCCGCACACTTCCGAGAGCTGGCCGAGTGTCTTTACGAGGCGGAGCGGTGACTCATAGATTATGGATGTGCAGTCGCTTGCAGCAATCTGTTCGAGCCTTGTGCGCCGTCCCTTTTTGGGAGGGAGAAATCCTTCAAAAGTGAAGCGGTCACATGGAAGCCCAGAACTAACGAGCGCGGGCACGAAAGCGGTGGCACCGGGCAGAGTGATTACTTCGATACCTGCACGGCGGCATTCGCGGCTCAGCAGAAATCCCGGGTCACTTATGCCGGGGGTACCGGCATCGGATATGAGTGCGATTGTCTCTCCGGCAGCGATGCGGTCGATCAGTGGGGCGACGGTAGCGTGCTCATTGTATTTGTGATGGCTCACGCAGGGAGTGTCGATGCCGAAATGGCGCAGCAATGGGGCGCTCGTGCGGGTGTCCTCGGCAAGAATGAGCGATGCCTGCTGAAGCACTTCCACAGCGCGCGGTGTCATATCGGCAAGATTGCCCACCGGAGTAGGTACGATATACAGTGTGCTCATTATCGTGAATAGCAGGGGGCGAGAAGTGCTATGAACGCCTGCACCTCAGCATTTTCGGGATCCCATGCGAGGTCATTGTACAGATAATCCTCGGCTTCTTCGAGCGATTCCATAGCCTGAAGCACATCAAGTGTTTCGGTAAGCTCGGCATCGGAGTTTCGGAACAGTTCGCGGCGGAAACGAAACTTGTCGTTGAGCGTAAATGCCTTGGCAACATCATTTACCGATATCGGCGGCTGCGGCAGCGACGGCTGAGACACGCCGGTGGTATCTTCAGAGGAGGCTGAAGGGGTAGAAGGCGCAGCAGGGACAGAAAGGTCTGACTCGTCTGACTCGTCTGACTTGTCCGACACGTCAGACATGTCCCACCTGACCGGCTCGTCTGACCTAACTGAAGTTTCCGGGGAGTCTGTTTCTTCCGGTTCTTCCACTGCATCTATTGCGTGGGATGCGAAGGGTTCGGCGTCGTCGGTCTCTTCAAGGGCAACTGAAGCTGCTATCGCCTCGTCGGCTGCAAAGGATGAAAGCGACGATATTTTTTTTGAAATAAGCTCATCGATACCGGCCGGAGCATCCCCGCCGCGATTGAGCTTAATCATCAGCAATCCCTCAAGCTCAAGGGTGATATCAAGTAATTCTTTGTAATCCATATCCAAAATTTTGATGCAAAGTACAAACTTACATTAAAAAATTTCCAAAAGCAAACTTTCAAGTCCTTTTTTCAGGTCGGCCGGTTTGCATCGGAGGCCGTTGGCTATAACCACTATCACATGAGTGGGTGTGCCCGACTCGTCAAACCGATACCCGGCAAAGCTTCTCACCCCTTTCATCGAACCGGTCTTGAGCGCTACCGAGCCTTCGAGCGGAGTATCGACAAAGGTGCGTTTCATCGTTCCGTCGCGGCCGGCCACAGGGAACAGCGATATATAGTCGCGGCCATATTCGGGGCCGAGCATAGAGCGCAGCATTTCAGTCATGAATGCAGCCGTCATGCGGTCGTTACGCGACAATCCGCTGCCGTCTTCTATCGACAGACCCTTGGTGGAGATACCTTTGTCAGTCCATATTTTCAATTCCTCGGCAATAGCGTCATCTCTCGACGCACCCGGACGCAGGGCACGCAGCATTCCCTCGGCCATCATGTTGTCAGACCGGTGCATGAGACTGCGCAGAATCGAATCAAAAGTAGGGGAGAAGTGTGTATATATTAATGTGGAGCCGGTGCCGCGAGAGAGATTTCCGCCTCCAATCTCGATGCCCGATTTTCGCAGAGTCTCAGTTACCTCATGTTGCATTACCTTTCCCGGATCGGGCGTAGAAAGACGGTCGCTCCACCCTTTGGGCGGGATACGTCCCGAAAAAGTCACGGTCGACGAGCCGTCCTGACGCTTCACGCTCCGGGCTCGCGCTCCCTGATTGATGTGGCGTATGTCGAGACCCGGCACATGGGGCTCGGTGGTGCGCGACGGCAAGCGCAGTATAAACTTGTTGTCGCGGAAATTCGCACCATGCAGGTCGGTGCCGTAGGGCCAAGTCAGATCTTCTTTCATCCATCCCTGCGGGGTACCGGTGTGTATAAAACCGCTTTCATCCACTATCACACTGCCGTCGATACGCGATATGCCGGCGGCGAGGAGCGACGCTGCTATGCTGTCGGCAAAATGGCATGCTTCCGGGAAATGTTCGCTCTCTATTGTGGGATCGCCCGAAGCTTTAATGACGATATTGCCGTGCAGTACATTTCCCTCGATTACTCCGTCGGCAATTACCGGAGTCATGAATCGCTCGTAAGAGTCGGCAAGGTTCAAAACTGAAGCCGCCGTGACCGATTTCATGATGCTGGCGGGAATAAGCGGCTTGTCTACATTGGCCTGCACCACGGGGCGGTTGAATGTGAGATCGTAAACCATCACGGCGGTGCGCGCGGTGTCAAGTCCCTTTACATCAAGCGGAAATGCTCCGGCAACGAAGCCGGAACACATTATATATATTATAATGGAAACTAACGCTGAAATTCTGTTCATACTACGAAATTAGCCATAAAAATCGGGATAGCCAGCCGATATTAATATTTTTTTTGAAAAATAATATTGAAATGGCGTATCTCAGGAGCCGTTTTTAGATAATTCGTATATTTTTTCGATACTTTTGCATATAATAGTTGCAATTTTATTGAAAATATTTGTAACTTTGCAATTATTTTTGCGAAATACTAACAAATCATTATCACTTAAAAATGAAGAAAATCTACACATTTCTATTGTGGATGGTCGCCGCATTAATCTGCGTACCGGTAATGTCGGCCAAGACTTTCACAATTACCGTGGATAATCCCGATGCGGTGAAGTGCAGTAACCCGTCAGACTATCAGGTAGTTCCCTGGGATGAAAACAATTCTATAGAATTCACACTGGAATCGGAGCCATGGATCCCCCTTAACGCCGCCCCGGGTTATCTTATTACCAAGATCGAGACTCAGTCGGGCACCGAGCTCTTTAGTGGTAAGACAACGAGCCAGTCAATCAATTCCGGTTTACTTGTTGATGGCGATGTAGTGCTTGTGTCATCAGCCGAAAAGGAACCTAAACTGGTAAAAATTATCGGTAATCCCGATCAGGTATATGTAAGAGATGAGGAATATCATGAGCTCCATGCTGAAGATATGACCGATGGTGCATGGAATATTGAGCTGAAAAGTGACTATGGCTCGTTCTATGTGTATGCCAATGACGGTTATAAGATCACATCGGTGAAGAATCAGGATGGCGAAAGCTTCCTCTATGGAGTATCTTCTTCCGCCTATATTGCGTCATCGAATATTCCCTATGGTCTCACCACTCTTACTGTTGAGTCAAAGTCTGAGGCAGAGATTTACGATGGCCATGTGAAAGTTAACGTGGCCGGCGATCCTGAAATGGTTGCCATGAAGTTTGACAACTCATGGTCAAAAGTACCCCTTAAGGCCGGTGAGAACGATGTTTACTTCGATACCGCTACCTCGTTCCCCATCACTATCGAGCATAGTTACAATAGCTCGTATAATCCTGAGAGTCTCTACAAAGTATCGCTCAACGGTATTCTGCTTGAAGCTGTAAATCGTGTGTATACATTCGAATCCCTCAACTACGATGATGTGATCGATGTTGAGGTGGATGCTCCTGCTAAGGATATCAAGGTAAGCATTGCATTTGCCGATGATGAGTCGCGCGAAGCTGTGAAATCAATTTCATTGGGCGGCGAGAATATCGATCTTGACAACTGCAAGTCTATCGATACCACCACCGGCAAGAAGATCACTTTTGAACTGGATTATTCAAACTACAACGTTACCCTCACCGAGAACGGTGAGCCTGTAGATCTCTACTACGGTTCTTACTCTAAGAAATTCACTGAGGAACTTGATTATGAATACCTTATTACAGCCAAGGCTCTCGAGCCTCTCAAGGTAACTGTGATCTGTGAGAATTTTGAACATCTCAAGGTTGCAGCGGACTACTCCGGTAATGATCAGTATACCCTTTCAGGTGTAGAATCAGTGCTGTCCGTGAAGCCCGCCGATAATTATACTTATTTCACGGCTGACGAAGGCTGGTTCATCAAGACTATAAAGGACGCTGATACAGATGAAGACCTTTCAACCTCATTCTATGTCACCGACGGAATGAATATCTTTGTTGAGGTAGAAGAGTTTGTCCGCGACAAGCATTTCGTCCTCTACACTGAGCCCGATGTATGGAATTATCTTACCATGGTGCTCAATCCCTACAGTTGGGATTTCCGCAAGCAGTTTGAACCCGAACCCGGTTACTCTACCATAGCTTACAACGATTCTGACCGTCCCTTCGGTATCAGCGGCTACGATGAGCGCGGTTATCAAGACGGTGCACCCGCTGTGTTCCTCAATGGTGAACTCTGTGAGAATCAGTATGGTTCATATCCCGCTCTTGAAAATGTAGAGGATGGCGACGTGATTAAGATCATGCGCAACGATGCTCCTCTCCACGATGTAACCTACAGCGTGGCTGAAGGTGTTGAGGTAACCGTGCGCCACGACCTCGTTACAACCGTAGACCACACTGCCGCCCACTCTGTACACGCAGGTACTGAAATCCACGTGATTCCCGCCCATGCAGGTACTGTAAAGGTTAATGCCGGCGAAACCGAGCTTGTGGCCGATGAGGATGGTAAATTCGTCCACACCGTTACCGAGCCCGTGGAAATCGTTATCGCCCACTCAGGTTCATCGTCGATCCTTGACATAGAGGCAGCAGCCAATGAAGCAGTTGCAGTGTATAATCTTCAGGGTGTATGCGTGCGCAAGGCCGCAACTCCCGCTGAAATCAGCACCCTCCCTGCCGGTGTATACGTAACCGCCGCAGGCAAGAAAATTGTAGTGAAATAACATGAGAATCCTATTTTTAGCAGCAGCTCTGGCGGTAACCGCCGGGGCTGCCGCCGTTACTAAGACTGACCTCGGCAGCCGCGCGCGCATGCACTCGGCTCGTCACGGTCTCGAAGTGACCGCGGCTCAGCCGGGTCAGAAGATGAAAGTTTCGCAGAATAATGCGACCCGTAAAACAGCCGGAGAAAATGAGGTCAAGGCTTTTGTCACCCTCATTCCGGGCGCTGATGCGTCGGCTCTCGAAGCGCTTGGCGTAACACTTGAAGGCGGTCGCGGCCGCATGGTGCTCGCCGCATTTCCCGAATCGTTGCTTGACGCTATAGAGGCTCTGCCCGAGGTTGAGAGCATACGTACTGACAGCCCGGTTAAAGCCAAGATGAACATCGTGAGGGACGTGACCGGAATAGACCGTATTCACGCCGGTATTGACCTGCCGCAGGCCTACACCGGAAAAGGAGTGGTGGCAGGAATAGTCGACGGCGGTATCGATCCCAACCATGTCAACTTCAAGAAACCCGACGGGACTTCGCGCATAGGAAGTTTTACGTTTTTCCGTCCCACGCAGAGCGGAGACTATGTGCAGCAGACCTTCCCGGCCGATTACATCCCTGAGATAGATACCGAAACATCTGAAACTTTCCACGGCACTCACACTCTCGGCATCATGGCCGGGTCTTATACCGGAAACGTCAATGTAGCGGTAGCCAATGCCGATGGAATGACTGCTTCGACCGAGGAGGTCGCCAATCCATATTACGGTGTAGCAACCGGTGCCGATCTTGCCGTGGCGTGCGGTGCTATGAGCGACTATTACGTGGCTCTTGGTATCGAGGCGATACTCGATTACGCATACTATGAGAAATCAGCCCCGGCAGTAATAAATCTTTCGCTCGGAAGCAACCTCGGTGCTCACGACGGCTCATCGGCATTATGCCAATACCTTGATCAGGTGTCGGATCTTGACCGTGTGATATTCTGCGTGGCCGCCGGTAATGAAGGCGAGCTTCCCATAGCCCTGCACAAGACATTTACCGCCGATGATCTTTCGGTGGCAACATGTCTCCGTCCCGGCGTGGAGGTGGAAGGTTATCAGAATTTACGCTACGGTCAGGTCTATGTCTACAGCAACAACGAAGAGCAATTTGAACTTCAGGCTGTGGTAGTCAACCGCTCCCGCGGAGCAGTGGCGATGCGCATGCCTATGGGGGCCACTTCGGGTGCCATGAAATACTGGGTGTCGTCGGCGGCATATCAGGAGGGCGACGATGACGTAGTGTCGCCGCAGCTTGCCAAGTGGTTCACCGGTTATATAGGCGTAGGCGCCGAATTCGACAGCAGTACCGGACGTTACTACGGCATTATCGACTATATGCTCTGGGACAATACGTCGGGCAACCCCGAGGGTAATTACGTAATAGGTATTCAGGCTTCGGGCAAGGAAGGTCAGCGCGTAGACTTCTACGGCGACGGTTCTTTCTGCGACTTCACTGCTTATGGAATGACCGGATATACCGACGGTATGACCGATGGTACGATTTCCGACGTTGCATGCGGCCTTAATACAATATCGGTAGGCGCATACAATACCCGCGACTCTTGGGCCGCCATGGACGGTTTCGTGTACACTTATCCTCAGCCGTTCCCGGCCGGTGAAATTTCGGGTTATTCGTCATACGGGTCGCTCCCCGACGGCCGGTCGCTCCCCGAGATATGCGCTCCCGGTTCGACCGTGATATCATCAACCAACGAGTATTATATACTCGAAAACTTCCTCGGCGATGAACTGCGCTCGGCTTACTTGGAGGCCGACGGCCGCGGCTATTCATGGCAGCAGTGTATCGGAACATCAATGGCCACTCCCGTAGTGAGCGGTACCATCGCTTTGTGGCTCGAGGCTGACCCCACACTTACCTATAAGGAAGTAAAGGAGATAATTGCCGAGACTGCCGTGAAAGATTCTTATGTGCTCGCCGACAATCCCGCGCGCTGGGGCGCCGGCAAGCTCGATGCCTATGCCGGATTGCGTAAGGTACTTGCCCAGACAGGTATTGCCGGTGTCGAGGCCGATAAAGAGACGCTTGTAATCACCCCGGCCGGCATGCGCAGCTTTGCCGTTACACTTCCCGGAGCGCTGTCGCTTGACCTCAATCTGTACTCCGTATCGGGTGCTTCCGTAAAGGCCATGCACGCCGCGGGAGCGGAAACCGTGATAGATCTTTCCGATGTACCTGCAGGTATCTATCTGCTTAATGTCAACGGCAGCATGACCCGCAAAATAGTCGTAAAGTAATCACAACTCCATCACGCTGTAACTCTTTCTAATCATCACAATGAATATTTCAACAATTATCTCACGCATGGCCCTTGCCGGGGCCATGACGATGGGAGCTTTGACCGCTTCGGCCGAAGATCCTATCATCACTTTTCATACAAACGTGTATGATAATGTAGGCGAGACCAATGCCTTTCACTTTTACCTCGGAGCCAAGGAACCCATTTATGTAGATGTGGATTGCGGATTCGGAAGCATCGAGACCGAAGTGGGCGTAGCTGTTTTTGACCCCGAAGCCGGAGGTATTGCAGGTACCGCTATATCGTGCACCGTGTCGCAGGAGGGTATCGTAAAAATTTACGGTGACGCTTCAAAAATCGATTATATCGATATGGAAGGTTGCTATATCTCCGAAATTTCCTTCCCTCAGCTCACGGAAGTGGAGATTCTGAATCTTTCCTACAACGAGCTCAAAGGACTTGATCTCAGTCACATGTCGAAACTTCAGGCTCTATATCTGGGGAGCAATCCTTTTTCGGAGACTCCGCTGCTCATAGGCCCTGACAAGCCTGATCTCACAATCCTTTCCTTGGATATTATTGACAATCTCGACCCTTCATTTGATATGGCCGATTATCCGGCGCTGCGTTCATTTGAAGCGTGGCATGTACCCACTCTTACCCGGATAGATCCCACCAACTGCCCCAATCTGCTGCAGCTGTCGATAGATCTGACCAATGTGGAGTCAATAGATATTTCCAAGAATCCCAATCTGCTCATACTCAATGTAGCTGATACGAAGATTACGGAACTCGACCTTTCCAACAATCCGTATCTCACCGAACTCTACTGCGGACACATGGCCGCCGGTTACGGGCAATATGCGATGACATCCCTCAACCTCGGATCGAAGCCCAATCTACAGCGCCTGTTCTGTCAGGGCAACGCGCTTACCACGCTCGACGTATCGGGCTGCCCGAAACTTACTGACCTGTCGTGCTCCTACAACTATCTCACTGAACTCTCGCTGGATGCGAATAAGGAGCTGGTCAACCTGAACATCGCTATGAATCTCTTCACATTTGCCACGCTGCCCGATCAGAGAGATACGTTTAACGAATATTACTATTATCAGCGTCCCATGAGTATCGACCGCTCTTATGCCGTGGGTACGACGCTCGATTTCAGTCAGCAGGTGCTCCGCGAGGGTTCGACCACCAAGGGATATCTGTACAAAGTGTCGGAAGAGTCGCCTAATTTCCCGGAACTGCTTGAAGATGAATATTACACGTATGCCGACGGCAAGATAACTCTCAATAAAGCTCTTACCGACAGCGTGCAGGTGTCTTTCACCAACGACCTGTTTGCTGAATATCCGCTTTCTACCTCCAAGTTTATGGTCAAGACCGCATCGGAGATAGGCAAGCCTTCGCCCGTTGTCGAACTGACTTTCTATCCTACGGTTAAGGATATCGCGCTGAGCGTGGGTATGCAGGGAGCGTCGGCCGAATCACCGCTGCATTTCAAGGTGGATTTCGGTAACGGTCAGCTTGTAGATTTCACCGCTGTTTCGTCGGGGTTACCCGAAACTCCCAATGTGACCGGTACCCGCACAGGCCACGTCACCATATATATGCCCGAGAATACCGATATCTCGGCTTTCGGTATCGACGGCCAGCGACTTATGTCGGCCGACGTGTCGCGAGCCAAAACCCTCGAGCGGCTTGCGATTACCGATTGCCAGCTGTCGGCCATCGATCTTAAATGGAACCGTTGCCTGTCGTCACTCGACCTTTCTGGCAATAATCTCTCGACTATTGACCTTAGCGAGCCTAACGGAAGCTATGGCAAAAACGTGCTCAGTGACTTTAAGGCTGCACGCAACCGTCTGACCGAAGTGGTATTCAGCACTCGCACCTGCTTGCAATCTCTTGACCTGTCAGACAATGATTTGGCAGCTCTTGACCTCCTTAAATTTTCAGCTCTCACATATCTTGATCTTTCAGGCAATCAGTTGACCGAAGTGGATCTCCGTGACCTCGAATCGATAGTTACCATGAATCTTTCCGGCAATAACCTCTCGGAAATCTCCCTGCTGGATTATCTGCCGCTCGAGTCACTGAATATCTCGGGAAACTACTTTACGTTTGCCACACTTCCTGCGCCCGGAGCGGTAACCGAATATATCTATGCGCCGCAGGCGCCCGTTTCTCTCCCCGCGAAGGCTCCATCCATCAATCTGTCGGATAACTATGTTGAAATCGACGGTGCTGTAACCCAATATGACTGGGTGATGAATGCTACCGGCGCACCCGTGCCCGCCGGTGCGGTAACGTCGACCGGTAACGGCCTTTTCCGGTTCGCCGATCCTGATCTGGGAGAGGTGCGTTGTGAAATGACTCACGCCGCATTCCCCGATTTCAAAGGTGCGGCTGTATACACCACCACTCCGGTGCAGACCGCTTCAATGCCTACGTATGTATTTGCGGCATTCACGACTTTGGAAGACGGTGTGGCCGAGCTTACCATGCGCTCCACAAAACCTGATGTAGGCGTATATATCGACTGGGAGGGCAATGGTTATCTCGAGCAGTATGTGCTTACTGACAAGCCATTAAGTTTCGAGGTGAAAACCAAGGCCGGGGCCGATGTGAAGTGCTACAGCTATGATGAGGATAATTGTGTGGATGTGTTCTCATTCGGAGGTGCGAAATTGGCATCGATCGACGCATCTCGCATGATGAACCTCGTTAACTTCACCTGTGCCAATTCAGGCCTTAAGCTACAGAATATTTCATTGCCATTGTGCAAGGAAACCCTTGAGGAACTCAGCCTTGCCGGAAATGAAATAGAGTCGATTGACTTGAGCGACTATACCGCCCTGCGCATGCTCAATCTCTCGGAAAACAAGCTCACTGAGTTTGACTCATCTCCTTTCAAGAAGTTGGAGGTGCTTTACCTTGCGTATAATAACCTTACTTCGGTTAAGCTCGACAATGCCTTGCTGTGGGAAACTGTGCTTATAGGAAATAAACTTGAGGATATTGATCTGAGTCATATTCCGACGATGCAGCAACTGTTTCTCTCGGATAATCTGTTGACTCATCTGGATGTTTCGGCAATGCCCCGACTGAAGGATCTCTTTATCGATCAGAATTACTTTACATTTGCCACACTGCCGGTTATCAGTATCAACCGATATGTGTATGCCAATCAGGCCATGCTCACTGTGACACCTGAGGACGGTTATATCGTTGACCTTTCATCGCAGGTTACGTGTCAGGGCACTCCCACTGTCTATACATGGTATATCGATTCACCCTATTACGATGAAGATGGCAGCCTCGTAGGCGAGAATCTCTATGAAGGTGATGAGTATGAGATCAGCGGTGGTGTGACCACATTCCTCAAGCCCTTTACCCACATAATGTGCGTGATGACCAATACGCGTCTGCCCAATATCGTGCTTTATACCGATTTCATCGATGTAAATCCCAAGCAGGACGGTATCGAAGAAATTGCATCGGTATCTGATTCGCTTCCCGCGCGCTGGTATGATCTCAGCGGCGCATGCGTGGCCGAGACTGTAGCCGGTGAGCGGCCGTCGCTTAAGTCAGGTATCTATGTGCGTCTTACTTCGCAGGGAGCTTCAAAAGTGCTCGTGCGCTGACGTGCGACACACTTTTTGAAATGTATAATCCCCCGGTTCGGTTCCGAGCCGGGGGATTTTTTAGATTGAAGAAGAATTTAGTTCGGTTATTGTTGAGCGTACGATAATACCGTGGGGCTTTCGACATCCACGCCATATTCGCGGGCTTTTGCAAGGATGGCGCGTGCGAGGCGCGGTTTCAGATCCTCGGGACAATAGCGGAAATATGCTTCGGCCGCACGCACATGTGCTGCATCAGGCATGGGAAATTCCCTGCGCTCGGGCAATCCGTAGTCGCTTGCCGGAAGTTCGCGGCGTTGCTGTGAAGATAATATATCGCTCATGAGTGTCAGAATTTATATGTTACGCCCACCTGCAGGAGACCTTGGGCACCGAATCCGAGTTCACCGAAGATACCGAATCCTTTGCTGAGATCCACTTTCGCACCCACGGGTGTGATCTGGTAAGCGAAATATGATTTGTTGCCTATGCCGTCGGCTGCGAAGTGGGTGATGTCGACACCTACACCTAACTTGGCATAGAGTTTTACGATGCTGTTTTTATAATACTGGTAGCGTCCGTTGACCATTACTACATGATAGTAGAGGTCGGAATCAGTTCCCTTGAATGATGAACTTGAAAATGTATAGCTCACGCCGGCATCGATCTTGGGAGCGACGGGAAGATATACACCTGCGGTAAGCGACCCCCATGCGTTGTTGACATTTCCGTAACCGCCGTGCATATCGGTTGCGTCCATCTGGGTGTATCCGCCGTAGCTTAGTTGAATTTCAGGAGTGAGAGCCGATGCAGTAGCGGTCATGCCTGCGACTGCCAAGAGCGAGAGTAAAAACTTTTTCATAATAGTAATGGTTTGGGGGTTGCAAATAATTAAATAAAGTGAGGATTTGTATGGAAGTCTAACAACTGTTTGGATTAAAAGGTTTAACTTTGCAGTATGGCAAATAAAGAATACGCTGATAAAAACAAAGCTTGGCTTGCGCAGAAAGCTCAGGAACCCGGCGTGAAGGCTCTTGACAAGGGTATATATTATAAAGTGTTAAATTCAGGAAAACCCGATGCCCCGCGCCCCGGCCGGGGCAGTGTTGTGGTGGCGCATTACACGGGGCGCACCATCAATGGCAAGAAGTTTGATTCGAGCCGCGGAGGCGCTCCGCTGGCCGCACGGCTGCGGGAGCTGATACCCGGGTGGGGCATAGCTCTGTGCAACATGCATGTGGGTGATAAATGGGAGGTGTATATTCCCGCCGAGATGGGCTACGGTCGATTCTCGCAACCCGGTATACCCGGCGGCTCGACGCTGATATTTGAGATAGAGTTAATGGGTGTAGGCTGACAGCCGGCGCATGGCTTCGGCGCGCGATGCGTCAATGAGGTCGGTGTAGTGTGCATCGGAATTCACCACGAGTTTCAGCCCGCGGTCAGTAAGCTGTCGCCAGTATCGTTCGTGGGGGAAGAATCGGTTACGCGCGGCAAAAGCCTTTGTGTTGATTTCCACGAATATATCCTTGCCGGCAAGAAGGTCGATGATCTCGTCCACACGCTCGCGGTACCACGGCTCGTCCTCTATGCCCTGACTTGCCACTGAGGCGTTGAGGCCTATTTTGTCGAAATGACCTATTATGTCGAAACCTCCGGCAAGTATCATATCGCGAGTGCGGTCATAGAACGCATCGACCACATATCGCAGGTCATTGTCGAAATACTCTCCGAGTCGCCTGATGAATCGCTCGGGCGAACCGTCGATATCCACTTCCTCTCCGGTAGTGAGGGCGGGAATGAAGTGAACCGAACTTATGCGGTAGTCGAGCGGCAGATTACGGAAGTAAGCGTGTGACGCGCCCCACTTCCCGCCGAGATAATCGATCTCCATAGCTGCGTAAAACCTGATGTTTCCGCCATACTCATCGTTGAGACGGGCTACGGCTGCGAGAAAGTCGGGCACGTCGGCTGCTTTCATATTGCATGGCGACTCGATGGGTACGGGGCTATGAGGCGAGAAGCCGTAGTGAAGCATTCCGGCCGCCGCAGCCGCCGCGGCAAATTCATCCATTGTGAATCGTCCGTCGCAGTATTGGGTATGGGAATGGAGATTGTAGCGGGTGGTGGAGGATATGATTTCTTCGATCATAAGTCAAAAAAAGTAGAGGCTGTGTCAAAAATCAAATAGCGCCCGTGGGCGCTGATTTTTTCGTAACCGGCGCCGCCGTAGCTCAGCGAAGGCGTCGCCGGTTATCTGATACTTAAGTATAGGCGTCCGCAAGGCCGCCGATTGAATAACTTATTGATTTGCATTACATTCGGCGGCCTATCGGGCGCCTATTGGATCATTTTCATTTACCCGGGGCGCCTCCGCATAGCTGCGGCGACCCGGGTTACGAAGAACTCGGCGGCCTGCGGACGCCGATACACATTTTGAAATAGCAAATTTTGACACAGCCTCTTAAGAGTGAACTTCGGTGTTACTTGTTGTTGCCCAGCGGGGGATTGGCGATATTGTGGCGCATATTGGTATCGCTCTCGATATTTTTCATGCGGTAGTAATCCATGATACCGAGGTTGCCGGTGGTAAAGGCCTGAGCCATAGCGCGGGGAAGTTCGGCCTCGGCCTCGATCACCTTGGCGCGGGCTTCCTGAGCCTTGGCTTTCATTTCCTGCTCGAGTGCGATAGCCATGGCGCGGCGTTCCTCGGCCTTGGCCTGCGCGATATTCTTGTCGGCCTGAGCCTGATCCATCTGCAGGGCTGCGCCTATGTTCTTGCCTATGTCGATATCGGCAATATCGATGGAAAGAATCTCGAATGCCGTGCCTGAGTCAAGACCCTTGCTGAGCACGAGCTTGGAGATATTGTCGGGATTCTCAAGCACCTGCTTGTGGGATTCGGAAGAACCTATCGATGATACTATACCTTCGCCTACGCGGGCAAGTACCGTATCCTCGCCGGCACCACCCACGAGCTGGCGGATATTGGCGCGTACGGTCACGCGGGCGATAGCGATGAGCTGTATACCGTCTTTTGCCACAGCGGTGACGTGGGGTGTCTCGATTACTTTGGGGTTAACCGACATCTGCACTGCCTGAAACACGTCGCGGCCGGCAAGATCAATGGCAGTCGCCATCTTGAATCCGAGATCGATATTGGCTTTCGATGCCGATACGAGAGCGTGCACCACTTTCTCGACGTTGCCGCCGGCAAGATAGTGAGCTTCAAGATCGTCGCGGGTCACGTCGTTGAGTCCTGCTTTGTGGGCCTCGATGAGCGCGCGCACGATTATTGAGGCGGGCACCTGACGTATGCGCATCAGAAACAGCTGAAGCAGCGATATTTTCACGCCGCTCACGCGAGCCGAAATCCACAGGAAGAACGGCACGTAGTAGAAGAACACACACAGGAGGATAATCGCTCCCACGAGTAAAAGGATGAGTGTAAGTTCCATACCTGATTGGTTGATTATTAAGAGTTAGAGATTATTTCACTTTGTCGCCGAGCTCGGCGCGCACCACATTATTGCGCAGCGTTATCAGCTCGCGGCTCTGGCGGTTGATTTCCTCCTCGAGCGAGAGGATGCGGAACGACAGCGAGTGGTCGCCGCTGCCATACTGAGCGCGCAGTTGCTCGAGCTGGCGGCGGTTGGCGGCCATGATGTTGCATGCCTTGACATATTCAGTCATGGCTTTGCGGGCGCGTGCATTGGAAAAGCCTTCGATTGATGTGATCACGCGACCGTCGGGCAGACTAAGTTCCACCGCCGTCTCGTTTTCGGCTGCAGCGTCGGTCGCATCGGTTATTTTCTGAAGCATCGCCGAAGTGTTCATGCCGTCGTGAGTGAGAGAAATGGAAGTCAGTCGGGCTATATCGGCCAGTCCGGGGGTATCGGCGGGATAATTCACCCTCATGTCTGCGCTCGGTATGAAGGTGTATACCGTAACCGAGTCGGCCAGTCCGTTTCGGTCACTGACCCACCAGCCCGTGCCGTTGACCTCGTCGATAGCCAGCATGTAGTCGTTGGCCGGCGAATTGTAGGGCATTCCGGCATTTGACGGTTGGAGATAGCTCTCGTCGCCGCGGCGCGATACGAATATGTCGAGCCCTCCGAGTGAGTCCTCGCCGTCGGCCGCGAAATAGAGCGTCACGCCGTCGGGCATGAGAAACGGAAAGTCGACCGTCATGCCGGTTTCCTTACCGAATATGGATGCGTAGTCAAATATTTTCTCAGGGTTGATCCACCGGCCGTCGGCCAGCTGATATGTTTCATACATTGATGAGAGACCGCTCTCCTCGTCGGTGGCGGCAAACATCACGTAGTCACCCGCTTCGCTCTCGAATGCGGCAGGTGAGATGGTTGACAGGCCTTGCGAGGCGAGCCATCCCCGCGGAAGCAATCTCTCCACTCTCGTGTCGGGACGCAGCCGGCCTGCAGTGCGAGCCAGACGGTAGAAGTTGAGAAAATCCTCGGCAGGTACGTTCACACTGTCGATTACAGCGATTTTCTCCACGCGGTCGAGCATTGAAATACCCAGATTGATGCGGTGGCGGAGCACTTCGGTATAGTCGGTCTCATCCTCGCCCCACTGCGGGATATACTGGCTGTCAAGAGCCTTCTGCTCCTTGGTGCGCTTGGACAGATACTTGTCGAGCAGTTCGCCGGCACGCTCGAAATCATATAGCTCGAAACACAGCTCGGCGGCGTCGAGATTACCACGGTTGTCGCTCTTAAGGAAATATGTGATAGCCTCGGCCTTTTCTCCCGCATGAAGCAGCGCTTCGGCGGCGCGGCGGTTGAGCTTCTGGTTCTTGGGCGATTTTTTAGCGGCGGCAACAGCTTCGCTTACCTCATCGGCTTGAATGTGACAGGGGTGTGCAAGCGCGATGATGACAATCGATAGCAGAGCTTGGATGTATTTTTTCAACATTTTACTATATTTTTGTCGCAGCCTCAAATATAGTGATTTTTTTTGATACGGCCGCTATTGCTGCGGGATTATTCTATGCCGTACTCCTTTATTTTGCGATAAAGGGTGCGCTCGGAGATATTGAGCTCCCGGGCGGTAGCCTTGCGCAGACCGCCGTTGCGCTCGAGTGAGCGGCGTATCATCTCGCGCTCGTTTTCCTCAAGTGTCGTTCCTGCCGGGACGGTGTCCACCGTATCGACGGGCTTGGGAAGCGGTGATACAAACGGCGTGTATCTCACAATTTCGGTCGACACGGCATCTTCGGGCCGATGTGCCGAAATGGTCTCGCACTCGGTGATTACCGGAGTCTCCACCGCGCCGTGGGCTGTGAGTTCGGCAATTTCGGTTTTCAGTGCGTCGATTTCGTGCTGCATGCGGAATATCATGCTGACGAGTGCGTCGCGTTCCATATCATATTTGCTGCCCGAGCCTGAAAACTCGTTTTTCAAGGCCGGTGTATATCTTACGGCTGCCTCGGGTATGAACGGCTCGAGCATATCGGCTGTGATCGTGTTGCCGCTGTCAAAGAGTGCAAGCTGGTCAATCACGTTTTTGAGCTGACGCACGTTACCCGGCCAGCGGTAGTTGAGCAGACGCCGGCGCGCCGAGTCGTCAAAGGCTATCGCGTTTACCCTGTATCGTTCGGAAAAGTCGGCGGCAAACTTTCGCGCGAGCAGTATTATATCGTTACCACGGTCGCGGAGCGGGGGAATGGAAATAGATACGGTCGACAGTCGGTAGTATAGGTCCTCGCGGAAACGTCCCTCAGCCACGGCACGGGTCATGTCGACATTAGTTGCCGCCACGATTCTGACGTTGCATTTCTGAACGGTCGACGAGCCCACCTTGATAAATTCCCCTGACTCGAGCACACGTAGCAGCCGGGCCTGAGTCGACAACGGCAGTTCGCCCACCTCATCGAGAAATATCATGCCGCCGTCGGCCTCCTCGAAGTAACCTTTGCGGGCACCCACGGCACCCGTAAACGCACCTTTCTCGTGGCCGAACAGCTCGGAGTCGATAGTGCCTTCGGGTATCGCGCCGCAGTTCACGGCGATGTAGCGTGCGTGCTTGCGCGGTGAGTAAGAGTGAATTATCTTGGGAAAGAACTCCTTGCCGGTACCACTCTCACCAGTGATGAGCACCGACAGGTCAAATGGCGCAACCTTCACCGCACGCTCAAGTGCGGCGATGAGCAGCGGAGAGTTGCCCACTATGCCGTAGCGCAGTTTGGCCTGCTGCACTTCAGCCGACATTTCAGGTATGGTGTTCATTTGCGGCGGAGTTCAAATGTTTTTTCGCGAAGGAATCTGCCGAGTTCCTCGAGCGACCCGCTGTGAAGGCTCTGCTCCTCAGTGCTTATGGGTTCGCCTATGGAGATATGGATGGTCTTGTGGGCTTTCTTGAATATTTCGGCAGGGAGGCGCAGTGTGCGCAACTGCCAGCTTACGATGCCTAAGAAATTGAACCACCAGCTGTTGCTTCCATGGAAATATATGGGAATCACGGGCACGTTCATTTTCTTGATTAGGCGTATGATGGTAGGCTGCCACTCGCGGTCCTCGAGGCGTAAATGCCCGTTGAGTTTCGCAACCGCACCTGCGGGGAAAAAGCCCACCGGATATCCGTCGCGTATGCGCGACATGGCTTCTTTCAGACCTCTCACCGATACGGCTTTTTTCACGGGATCGTCACTCGCAAGAGAGTCAACCGCTATAAAGCTTGGACGCAGAGCCGATATATAGTTGAGCGTCATGTTTACCATCACCTTAAACTCGGGGCGGCGGCTGCCTATGAGGTCGATGAGGGTGACACCGTCCATAGCCCCGAAAGGATGATTGCTCACCGTGACAAACGGACCTTCGGGCAGATGGTCGAGCAGTTCGGCATTGTCAATCTTAAGCTTTATATCCAGTTCCTCGATCATGCGACGGCAGAAATCGGGCCCCGGTGTATCGCACAGGCGGGAGTGAAGATCGTTGCACTTGCCGATTGAGAGAAAACGGATCAGACCCTCCACAATGCGGCGCTTGCCTTTTAGTTGCGGAGCCAGAGCCACTATCTCGTCATATCCCAGCACTACGGGGTGTATATCGTAAGAAGAATAGTCCATTACTTGCAATTTTGCGGTGCAAAATTAGCAAATATTCCGAGAAAAAACAAGTGCCGGCACGCATCAATGCCCATTCATTCGAGGCAAAGGCATCGTGATCAGGGTGAGCCGTATGGCGATGAGGCGGAGATAAGGATTAAGTTCAGGCTGATTGAGATTTCCTACTTAATATATTCGCGAAATACCTTCTTAAAAAAGATGGTTTTCAAAAGCTAAAGTGGAAATAATAATTACCGCCCACAGAAGGGCTATGCTGATATTTATCGCTTCAATGGTTGACCGCGAGATAATTTTTGAACCGATATACTTGTTAAACAGGATGTAGAGTAAATATGCCGCTGCGAATACTACCGTCACTATCAATGATTCACCTATACCATGAGCCATTTTGATATAATGTGCATAAAATCCCACCAATAGGGCGTATGCCACAAGTAACGCTATAGAAAAGAGCACTTTTATGCAATTTTTCTTCACATTTGAATTCATCATATACCTGCTCCTAACATCAGTGCATAAAGCGTTAATACCAGTATTACCTCATGCCACAGAAGGCGCTTGTGGCTGACGACTTTACTTACAAATATATGATTTACAAGTACGTATATCAAAATCAATCCGATAGCCGACAGTATTGCAAAACCACCGTCAATAGCACTTTTTATCTCCCGGGCACGATAAGAGTAATAGAGCGACATACAGACTAATACAACGTATTGAAAGATGATTCCCAATCGTCGGTCAGATTCTAAATATTTGTTATCCTTGTCCATTAAATATCGATTTTATAGTTGTATGGCCTTGCGCATGTGAAACGGTGCGAAGCACCGTCCCTGCTTGGTGGTGGCTATTTCGCTGAGGGATAAGCCATGTGCAAGGGAAAACATCGCGAAGCGATGTCATCACAACGGAGGCTGTCATTACACCACCGCATTTGATCTTCTACACCGTCGCGCCCGAGGCAGGCCACTAATATGGAATTATTTTTATTCTCTTTTGATATAGCCATATTTCTTCAATATTGCTGAATTCTATAGGCATTTCTCTTATTGGACGCTCTTCATCAATCAATGTAATTGAATAATTGAAATTTGTATAATGCTTTTCAAGAAGATCTAATACATATTTCATTTCATCCAATAGAGATGACGGATTATCAAGTGTGTTTTTATTAATAAGAAAATTCCATTTGACACAGTAATTATAGTATGGCATCATTGATTCAGGTTGATAGGAAATAATCATTGAGTCTGTTTCATGTACGGCGCCTGAATTTTTATCATACAAACTATTTTTAATCACGCAAGTCGAAAAATCGTTAGATTTCCTAATTTCATATCGCCAATGGAGATCACGAATTGCATCATACGCATCTATCGGGGCTAAATTTACCGTGATACAAGTATCTAAATTTTCTATTTTTGTTAAAGAGTTAAAGGGATTGAATGATTTATTCATAAATATTATGGATCGGGATGGTGGCATACTAAAATACTCAACCAATACAGTATCGACCCTCTCATATCCCATTTCACTATAACTTACGGTTCCCATGTACAACTCTTGAAATAGGGACGCCATAGTGGAATAGTCCTTAGTACCGACTGATGCAAAAACTGAAGTTGCAAATTGTATAAGTGAAAGAAAAATAGTAACTACACATTTTTTCATAACTGCAAATCAATTTTTATAAATCAACGATTTCAACAATATTTCTGCTTGCTTATTATACTTTCTTCTTGAAACGTCGGCATTAACTTCTTTTCTTAATTTTGAATTGATGGTTCTAACCGGATTATGTATTAAGTATAATTTGAAAGCGTTGGCCGTGGGATCGGTCGAGGTGTTCATCGGCAGGCCGTCGGCGTATCGGAGAGATTGATTCATGAGCGGAGCGTTTTTGCAAATATAGGCATTTGAGCCGTAATAGCCAAGCGTGACGAATCCACGATGCGGTGACGTTGTTGCAGATGTCTAAATACAAGCATATTGCGGGCGAAAATATCGGGACGTTGCTTTGCAACGTTGGTCATGGCCGGGCGTCGGTTTTTCGGTGAAATTTCGCCCCGCGCACGTGAAACATCGCAAAGCGATATCCCTACATCAGCGGGGATAATTGCACCGCCGAATTTAATCTTATACACCGCCCCGGCCAGAGGCAAAAGCTACGGAATCGGGCGAATAAGTCATCATTTTCACACCTCCATGAAGTCGGAGATGATGTCGTTGCTTATGAGCCAGCGTGATTCGGGGATAATGAGGCGCCCCGGGGTGAGGATGACATTGCCCGCGGAGAGATGACGACGGCGGGCGGTGCGCAATATTTCATCGCTGCGTTCAGCTCCGAATGCGGCACTGACTTTCGCGAGATCGAGTCCGGCGGATGTGCGCAATGCTGTAAATACCATGTCGTTGAACCGCTCCGATTCATTTTCCTCCTCTATTCTCAAAGAACCTAAGCCGTCGCCAGCAATATATTCTTTTATCGATGGAATGTTATAGAAACGTGTCGCGCCGTCCCAGCCGTGGGCGCCCGGGCCAATGCCGAGATAAGGTGTCATGTCCCAGTATCGGGAATTATGCACGGCTTCATGCCCCGGGAGGGAGAAATTGGATATTTCGTAATGATTGTATCCGGCCTCGCGGGCAGCCTTGGTAAGGATCTCATACATGCGCTCTACCTCCTCGGCGGGAGTTTCGGCTATCTTGCCGGCAAGACGCATGGCGTTAAGCCTCGTGCCTTGCTCGTAAGATAACGAATATGCCGAAAGATGCTCCGGCTGCAGATCGAGAATGCGCCGGAGAGTTTCGCGCCATCCTTCGACCGACAGTCCCGGCAAACCGTAGATGAGGTCGAGGGATATATTGGTGAAACCGCTCTCGCGCAGCATGCTGAAAGCCTCGATGGCTTCCCCTGCACTATGGCGGCGACCGATGGCGCGGAGTATGTTATCGTCGAGTGACTGCACTCCCATGCTCACCCGGTCAATACCCATTTCACGCCATGCACGTCCACGCGCGGGAGTGACGTCTTCGGGGTTCACCTCTATAGTGAATTCCTCAAATTCATGCCGGGGCAGCCTGCCGATAATTCGGCTGAGCATTTCATCGGTGAGAACCGACGGTGTACCGCCGCCTATGTATACGGTGGAGATTTCGCAGTGCCATGAGGCAAGGCGAGTGTCGAGTTCATTGCACAGAGCGTCGACGAATCCGGCTGCCATGCCGTGTTGCGGCACGGAATAGAAATCGCAGTAAGCACACTTGGAGTGGCAGAACGGAATGTGGATGTACAGACCCGATGCAGGTTTCATCATTCATCGCCGGTGTTTCTGCCGCATACGCTCTTGAAGTTGCAGAATGTGCAGGCATGGCTGTCGGCCGCCTGAGTGAACGGTATTTCGGGATCGAATATTTCGGCAACCTTGGAATTGAACAATGCAAGAAATTCATCGTTGACCGAGCGATAGTCTTCCAGCGGCCGCTTGTTATAAGATATGGGCACGATACCTTGTGTGGCGATGGTCTTGAAGAGATAGATGAGCGGCTGTATAGGACCGTCGCAGTTAAGCTTCCGCGCAAGCATGTTGCAGTAGAAAAGCAGCTGCAGTATGGCCTTCCGGCGGTCGGTCTTTTCGGCGTCAAAGAGATCGGCTACGTTGGAAAACGTAGTTTTGTCCTGTCCGGTCTTATAGTCGACCACGCGGAGCACGCCTCCGTCGGGCGCATCGGGATATATGCGGTCAACCCTGTCGATGATCTGCTTGAAGTTTACTTCGAGTCCCGGCGCGACTTCCATGCGTCCTTCAACCTTCATTTCGGCGTCGATAAACTCAAAAGGCGTGAACTGCTTCTCGGCCCGCAGAAGCATCTCAACATATGTGGTCATCACCCGTCCGATGAGCAGCGATTCGCCGGTGAGCTGTTCATCGCAGTCGCGCCCTTTACGGCGGTAGTGGTAGTTGATGGCGCGGGTTACATATGGCTCTATATGGACGTGGCGGCTGATGCTGTCGATCACCTCGGCGGTGATGATTACCGAATGGGCGTTGCCCCGCAACCGCTTGTAGATCATCTCCATTACTTCATGAAGTATGGTACCGAGTGTGCCCGAGTCCATATAGTCGGTGACCTCGTCGTCAAGATCGAGCCCCTCCACATTTTTCAGGTAAAAGCTGAGCGGACAGTTGATATATGAGTTGATCGACGAAGCCGAGAGAAACTTGCGGTCCTCGCCACACGGCTTCGTAAATGCCTGCAGGCGTGAAATTATATCGGGAGTCTTTTCGATGATAATGGTTTCGTCGCCTATGCGCGGTGCGGGAAATACCTTGCGCTTATGGGTGATCGCGGCATCGGGGAAAAGATAGAGCAGCTGCGACAGGTAGCGCGACATTTCGCCGGAGTTTGTCCCTTCGGTGCGCCCGTCGTAGAGCAGTTCCACCCGGCGGGCACGTGATATGAGGCGGTAGAAGTAGTAGGCGTAGATCGATTCCTGATGTTCGACGGTCGACATGCGGTAGGCACGCCGCAGCGCGTCGGGAATAAAAGAGCGGGAGAAATGCTTGCGTGGAAATACCCGCTCGTTCATCGACAGTATCACTATATTCTCGAAGTCGAGCGCGCGGGTCTCGAGCACACCCATCATCTGAAGCCCTTTGAGAGGCTCGCCCGTGAAGTTGACAGCCGCCGACGACAGCGAGCGGCGGAGAATGTGGAAAAACGTAGCTTCGCGCATTGTCACATTCCATTCCTTAATCGACCTGTTGAGTTCCTCGAGCGCATCGGAAAAACTTTCGAGAAAGAATCGCTCGATCTTACCGGCTTTTCCTTCGGAGAACGTGCGTCCGAGAAGATAGTCAACCACTCCGCGGGTATAGGCATAGACTTCGGCGGAATTTTTCATATCGTTGACCGCACGGAATATCACCGCCATATCCTCGGGCAGATTGGAGGTGAGGAATGAAGCGGCGACGGTATACATTCTTTCAGCCTTGAGGGTGGAGAGCAGAGTGTTGCACGCTTCCATATCGCCCGCCTGAAGGAGGGGATGCGACAATATGGCCTTGACATCCTCGTGGAAAAACACATTTTCGCCATGGGAATCGGCTGCCCGCATCTGCATCGATGTAATGGCGTTGAGCAGCGATGCCATGGGAGTGAGTTTCAGAGGGAAGCCCATCGTTACGTTCAGATCGGTGATTTCAGCCGGTACCGAATGTATCATGGGGATGAAAAGATCCTCCTCGGGGAGCACTATTGCGGTATCGTGAGAGGGGAGGGAGGGATTTATTACTCCGGCCTTCACCCAGCGGCGCAGTATGTCACCCGTCTCCTTCACCATGCCCACTTTAGACGGCACGCAGGTGATGGTGATTTCAGGCAATGAGGAGTTTTTCTCGCCGTCGACGGTGTAAATCGAAGGAAAGCTCTCGATGTTGCGCCTCATGAAGCGCGCGCCTTTGCTCGAAGGCATGTCGAATGCGGGCGAGTTGAAATCCCAGTAGAAATCAGCGAGTCCGCGGGCTTTGAGTCTTTCGAAAATCTTAACTTCCGCAGCCGAAAGCACATTGAATCCCACGAATATATATCGCTTGAAGGGCAGCTGTCCCGGCCCGGGATTCTTCACCGCCTCAACGGCCTCCCGGAGCATCATGCCTTCCGATGCCAGCGAACGGCGACGCAATTCGTCGCGGTAATTGTCGTAAAGCGGAAGAAGTATCTCCCAGAGTTTCAGAAATTTGTCCTGAAGGTCAGAAGATTTGTCGCTTAGGTGATTCCAGAATCTTTCGGGATCGTGCATTTCCACGTCCTGTCCCCAGTAGGCACGGATTATCTCAAGCTGCTCGTCGGTGAGATAGTTGGCGTTAATCTCCTTGAGCTTTTTTACATTGGTAAACAGAGCCGCCGGGTCCACAAGGTAACGGTCAACATCGTTGAAGTCGCTTATGAGCATCTCGCCCCAGAAAAGGAAGCGGTCAAAGTCGGGTATGTCCTGCGACAGATGCCTGTAGCAGTCGTATAGCACGAAAAGCTGCTCGAACCGTGTGGCGGGTACGAGGCGGGAGAACGATGACGTGAATCCGGCGATAGTGGTGATTTCGGGCATTATCACCGGGCGCCCGCCAATCTCCTCGCGCAGATAATGGGTGAAAAACGTGGCGCTTCGCTTGTTGGGAAACACGAAGCAGAAGTCAAGCAGCGCATCGGCTTCGCGCTCCACGTATACACGGGCAACCTGACGGAGAAACGGTATCATCAGTATTGCAGATATATGAAGGGTACGATGTCGCTCTGGCGCACCTGAATGATAAGTAGAAGTACCAGCGCGAGCACCACGGCCTGAATTATCGGGTGCATGCGGCCAAACTGATGTTTAAGCCATTGTGTCCAGCTTTTGGGCGAGAAGTGCATGGCATATCCGGCCACCATGGCGAGCACGATGAGGAAATATCCGGTTATGAACTGCGGCGCCACGGAAATGTGGAAGTCGTTGACGATCTGTCCTGTCATCTGTCCCACATGTTCCATCGACTGCGAGCGGAAAAACATGAATATGAACACCACGAGATTGAATGTCACGAATATATTCAGAAACCGGCGCCAAGCGGGAGTCTCCGCACCGGGCGTCGACGGAAACCATCGGCGCAGTGTCTTGTGAATCACGAGCATCGCGCCGTGGAGCGCGCCCCATATCACATACATCCATGAAGCCCCGTGCCACAATCCGCCTATCACCATCGTGGCCATCTGATTGAAGTTGCTTCGGGCTTTGGAGCAGCGGTTGCCGCCCAGCGGTATGTAGACGTAGTCGCGCAGCCATGTCGAGAGGGATATGTGCCAGCGGTGCCAGAACTCCGTGGGGCTCTGTGCCTTGAACGGTGAATCGAAGTTGTCCATAAAGCGGTAGCCCAGCAGCAGGGCAAGACCGATCGCCATATCGCTGTAGCCCGAGAAATCGCAGTAGAGCTGTATGGCGAAGCCGAATATCGCCACCGTGTTTTCAAAGCCGCTGTAGAGAGCCGGATTGTCAAACACGCGGTCGACGAAGTTACCGCTGATATAGTCGGCCACTATCACTTTCTTGATCAGACCCGCCATGATGAGGAAAAGGCCGTCGGATACCATCTCGCGTGTGGCCACGGGATTGCGTTCGACCTGCGGAAGCATGTCCTTGGCGCGCACCACGGGGCCGGCAAGCAGCGGGGGAAAGAACGTGAGATAGAAAGTATAGTCGAGGAAATTATGACAGGCCTTCATATGCCCGCGGTATATGTCGACAATATAGCTTATGGAGCGGAAGGTGAAAAACGAAATACCGGCCGGCAGTATTATGTCGAGAGCGTCGAATTTCAGCGTACTGAACGAGCTGATGGTTTCGAGCAGCAGATTGAAATACTTGAAATAGGCGAGCATGCCTATGTTGACAAGCACGTTGATCCACACTATCAGTTTCTTTTTCCACACCGTCGCTCCGGCTTTCTCCATAAGTAATCCGAGCACGAAGTCACTCACGCACACTCCCAAGAGTATGAAGCAGTATTCGGCCGACGATTTATAGTAGAAATAAAGCGAGAAGAGGATGACAAACACCATCTTGACATTGCGGAACCGCCTCATGAGCGAGTATATCACTATGAACGCGGCAAAAAGGATAAGAAACAGGCCCGTATTGAACAGGAGCGGCGACATGGCGTCGTAGCTCAGGACTTTATGCAGGCGGTCTATATCAAATAGCTGAAACATTATTAATCAGATGATTTAATCGCGAAGTGTTGATAGAATTGCATCGTAGAGCATGCGTCCTTCCAGACGGTATCCTGCGGCGGTGTGATGCACGCGGTCTTTGGCAAACATGTTGGCCGAAATCCAGCTTGAGCTTGCTCCGGCACCTCCGGCCACATCATACCAGTCGTAGACGGCGATGTGATTCTTACGTCCGTAGTCGAGTATCGCATTGCGGGCAAGGGCGATGTTGGTGTTGACCTTGTAGGATTTCACGCTTGTGGTGCGGTAGCGCGGCTTGCCTTTCTTAGTCTTACCCTTTACGCGCACTTTCTTGCTTGTGGTAATGCTACGCTGGCATTCCATGGGTGTGGTGAGCACGATGAAAGCGTCGGGATTGGTGGTGCGGATATTCTTGACAAGCCTGTCGATCGAGCGGTTGAACTCGCCTGAGTCAAATTTCCCGAAGGCCTCGTTGGTGCCGAGGGCTATTATTACGAGCGAGGGCTCGAGCGGCGCTATGCCCTGACCTACGTTGCCTATGCGGTTGTAGGTATCGTATGTGGCTCCGTTGTTGCCTATCGCATGGAATTTTACTCCGGGACGACCCGATTCGAGCGATGCGCCGTAGACCGTAAGGTCTCCTGCCGATGTGAAATCAATGTCGACGTTTGTGACCGGTTCGGCAAGTATTATGTGGGTGTAGTCGCGCGAGGGCACAGCTCGGAAATGCACCGGCTTGCCCTCCGATGTGGTGACCGACTTTACGGTCATCTGTCCGCGGTGAAATATCGTGACTGAGGTAAACGGGTTATAGTCTTCTTTCTCGGATGTGGCGATAAATAGCTGGCTGTGAGATGTGAGCGGGTGTATGGATGTGCCTGTGAAGCCCACTGACTGCTCCCACGAAGCGTTCATGAGCCTGACGGCGTTCCACTGATTGCGGCTCTGGAAATAATAATCGGCCGGCTCGTTGGTTCCGCTCAGGCGCAGCGGCGCTATGAGGCCGCGGCCGGCGTTGCCGAAGTCATACTGAAGCAGTTCGCGTGTGACTCCCGCGTTTATGCCGGCCTGCACGTGGCTGTCGCCGATAAGGAGCATCGACACGGGCTTTAGATTCGACAGCTTTATGGCCTGCCGCAGTTTCGAGGGATCGGAGCCGTTGAGTGTGATTGTATTGGCGCGCTGGCGTATGAACGATGGTATGGGGATGTCTATATCGTCGGCGTCGCCGTCGGGAATCACCACGGCGTTCTCGCGTATGTCGCGTGAATCATCCTCTGTGACGGTAGTTTCCCCATCGTCGGGTTCGGCGGCGACTCCTGTGAAAGAAGTCGTGAAGAAGGCTGTGGCCAATATGGTGCGAAGGAATATTTTCATTTGATATCGTGTCTTATGGCATTGAACAGGAGATCGGCAAGTCGCGCGCCTCCCTTGTGGGTCAGGTGTATGTAGTCTTTATTGATGTATCCGCCGCGGCTCCATTCCACCACGGCATCCGTTCCGCCCATGGCTTCGCGGGTGTCCCAGAACAGGCAGTGAGCCTTGCGGGCGGCCTCGCGCTGGGCATCGATCATGGCTGTGGCGGTCGACATGGATCTGATTACCGACCCTCGTTTCTCGCCGCGGTCACCTATACCCATAAGCAATATGTCGGCTCGGGGATAGCAGCTTCTCACATGGTTGATTACCTCGACCATGCGCTGGCAATAAACGCTGTAGTTGCGCTGCTTGGCGCTCATGGCGTTGATGCCGAACTCGAGTATTATCAGGTTGTAGTCGACTCCGCAGCGGCTCATCTCGTAGCACAGCTGACGGTTGACTTTGCTGAGCGTGATGCCCGAGAAGCCGCGCGACGACATGCAGTCGACTCCTATGCCCGAAGTGCCGTCGAGCCACACACCCAGTCCTATGAGCGACGATGAATTGGTCTTTACATCAAACCGTGTCGTGGTTCCGTCGACCTGAATCATCTGTACCGACGAGTCGGCCGGAACTTCCTGTGTGATCCATTCGCCTGAAGTGCGGTAGGTCACGGTGGCGCCGTTGCGGGCTATGAAAAGAAACTTCGAGGAGCTCCAGTCCTGAGTCTGAGCGAATGCCTTGGTACCCTGATAGGTCGATACCGCCTGCGGAGTGGAGAGGAAATACTGCTCCGAAAGACCCATGTAGCTGAAATCGCATTTCTTCATGGCCGAAAATGCTTTCCATCCGCTGCCGCCCTGCTTTACCGAGCGGCGGAAGCCGGGAAACTCGGAGTGCATGTTGACGTAGCCCACGCCTTGACCGCCGTAGACGCTCTGGAGCTTTTCGCGCAGGTCCTGAGCGAAGATGTCACCCTCAATATAGCTGTCGCCCACGAGTGCTATGCGGGCGAAGGCCCCCGACTGCAGGGTGCGCCGCAGGTTGGCGAGCCCCATCGCTCCGGCGGTATAGTCTTCTATCACTACGAGGTCTCCCACTTTCGAGGCTTTGGGCGCGGGTACCACGGTGTCATTTTCCACTATGATGTTGGCAAGCGACGGAGAGACAGCGCTTGTGGGGGCATGACCTGAGGTGTCGTTATGATCAGTCACCGCTCTCACGGTGATATTGCCGATTTCGGCCTCGGCCTGAGCTTTGAGCAGCTCTGGGTCTATATCTTCAAAAACTTCATCAGGATCAGTCGCCGTTGAATCGGCCTCGACGCTTAGATCGTGCATCACGTCGGAGAGCAGATTGAATTCCTTGACGACGCCACCGCTCCACTTGTGGACGGGGAGCAGCGAGACGCCTGCAAGGATGATTACGGCTATTAATATGATGAGGGCGGGACTGCCCGGCTTGTTACTTGACATATCGGTTCATCATTAGGAAATCCCTGCGCGACACATAGTCGGGAAAGGTAATGTTTTCTTTTATTTCGTCGGGGCGCGGTGTCGACGGATCGCCTGTGACCAGAGAGTAGAGGGGCGACATCTTGGCCATCACCTCGGCCCACTCTTCATCGGCGCGGCTGTCGGGCATGATGCCGCCTCCGGAATATATGTTATATACGTAAGCTTCCTCGCCGTCGATAAGGCACGGCACTACCAAAGCTGACCGCAGATTGACGTATGCTTCTATATCGTCGCCCGATTTTATGCCTGTGAATCCGGTGTAGCAATATCGTTGGTGCTTCTCGATACGCGATATGAGCTGCGCGGCCTTGTCGCGGTCAGGATACCCGGCCACGGCAGGTGTGGGACTGAGTGCGTAGAGAAGGGCGGCCGGATCGAAGTCGCCTTCGGCTCCGATGTGAGTGCAGAGGTGCTTGACGGGGCCGAAGAAAAGTTCCTCGGGATCTGACACCTCAACGGCCAGACCGGCGGACTCAAAAGTATTGACTATATGATTGACCACACACAGGTGCTCGCGGATATTCTTGTCGCTCCACTCGCGGTTGTCTTCGGCAGGCATCGTGCCGGCCAGAGCCATGGATAGCACGGCTTTTTCTCTCGGAAAGCAGCGCACGAGGAGCTCGGGCGTGGCGCCGAGCCACAGCCCGGTTTCGGGAGTGAACACGAGAAATCTGAAGGTCGACGGGAAATTGTGGAAGTAATCCCACATTATTTCATGAAGCGGCTTGCGGGTAGCTACGGCGGTCATCTGCGATACGACAGCTTTACCGTGATAGCGGCTCACGGCATCGACAGCCATGCGCACGGCGGCAGCATGTTGCATGCGGGTGGTGGATTTGAGCGACGGTACCACATCGGCGGGCATATACAGTCCGTCGACATTTTCCAGATAGTCAAGCTCGGCTATAGTTTCGTCGATATCGTAGTCATATGCCACTCCGGCTATGTAGGGCTCGTCGTTGTTGAAGAAATTGATGAAGAAACCGTTCCATGTCGGGTCAGACAGACCGGCACGGCATTCATTGTTCTCGTCGGGACGCTGGGCGAAGAAAATTATGTCGTCGCTGTCGGGTGGCATATATAGCGTGAACGGCAGATTATGCCTCACGCACCTGCGTATCGTGTCGTTATATTGCTCGATGGTGGCCATAGCGTCAGTCTTTAGTTATCGGTCGCGCTATAAGTTCAAACGGCAATGTATCCGTTACCTCCACCTCCACCATATCGCCCGGATGAAGCTTCTCGCTCTTTTCCACGAGCACTTCGGGGTCAACTTCGGGCGAGTCAAATTCAGTGCGGCCCACATAATAGTCCGCCTCCTCGCGGTCAATCATCACGCGCAAGCGTTTTCCCTTCTGCTCAGCCATGAGTTCGGCGGAAATTTCTTCCTGCAGAGCCATAAGTCGCTCCAGACGGCTCTGTTTCACATCGTCGGGGATAGAGTCGGTGAAGTCGGCGGCCGCGCGTGTATCTTCCTCCTCGCAGTAAGAGAAAGCACCCATGCGGTCAAAACGCTGCTCTCTCACGAAGTCCATCAGTTGCTCGAAATCTTCCTCCTCCTCGCCCGGGAAGCCCACCATGAGAGTGGTGCGGATTTTTATTCCCGGCACCCGGCGGCGTATTTCGGCGAGCAGGCGGCGCGTTTCGTCGGCCGTGATGTGGCGGCGCATGTTGGTGAGCACGCGGTCAGAGATGTGCTGCAACGCTATGTCGAGATATCGGCACACTTTGGGATTGCGTTCCATAGCGTCGAGCATCTCCAAGGGGAAATCGGCCGGATAAGCGTAGTGCAGACGTATCCATTCCACCCCGTCCACGGCTGCGATAGCATCGATGAGATCGGCAATGCGGCGTTCGCCATATAAGTCTATTCCGTAATAGGTCAGCTCCTGAGCTATCACATTGAATTCCTTCACGCCGCGGGCTACGAGCATCTTCACTTCATCCACTATCTCCTCAATGGGTCGGGAGCGGTGGCGGCCTGTGATCAGAGGTATGGCGCAGAAGGCGCAGAATCGGTTGCACCCTTCCGAGATTTTCAGATAGGCATGATGGCGCGGAGTGGTGATGACGCGGTCGTAGGGAGCCGATGCGGGGTGGCGGCGCGAAAGGTCGGTGACCAGCTGCGGCCACGAATGTTTACCATACCAGCCGTCGACCTCGGGAATCTCCTTGGGAAGCACTTCGCTGTATCGCTCGGAGAGGCATCCCATCACATACACGGCATCGATTTTACCCTCGGCCCGCAGAGCCGTGCGGGCGAGTATCTCGTTGATTGATTCCTCTTTGGCGTCGCCTATGAAGCCGCAGGTGTTTATCACCACTATATCGCCTTTGCGAGAATCCTCAGCCTCGTGGACCACACGGTAGCCCACGTTCTCGAGCATTCTCATCAGCCGCTCCGAATCCACGAGATTTTTCGAGCAGCCCAGCGAAATTACGTTTACGCGCTTCACTTTTCGCCGAAGAGTGATTTTACAAATTCCTTCTTGTTGAATACCTGCAGGTCAGCGATACCTTCACCCAGACCGATATATTTCACCGGTATGCGGAACTGGTCGCTAATGCCTATCACCACGCCGCCTTTGGCGGTACCGTCGAGCTTGGTGATGGCGAGGCCGTTGACCTGAGTGGCCGCCGTAAACTGGCGTGCCTGCTCGAAAGCGTTCTGACCCGTCGACCCGTCGAGCACCAGCAATACCTCGTGAGGAGCGCCTGGCACTATCTTCTGCATCACGTTGCGTATCTTGGTGAGCTCGTCCATGAGATGCTTCTTATTGTGCAGGCGGCCGGCCGTGTCGATAATCACCACATCGGCATTATTGGCCACTGCGCTCTGTAGCGTATCGTAAGCCACCGACGCAGGATCGGCGCCTATCTTCTGCTTCACCACCGGAACCCCGGCACGCTCACCCCACACGTCGAGTTGCTCTATCGCTGCCGCGCGGAACGTATCGGCCGCGCCAAGATATACCTTGTTGCCCGCAGCCTTAAACTGGGCGGCGAGCTTGCCTATAGTCGTGGTCTTGCCGGCGCCGTTCACACCCACCACCATTATAACGTGGGGCTTGTGAACCTCGGGCACCTTAAATTCTTCATCGGCAGCCGTGGCTGGGTCATTCTCCACCAGCATATCGGCTATCTCCTCACACAGCAGAGAGTTAAGCTCCGACGAACTGACATATTTATCACGGGCAACGCGCTTTTCCAGACGGTCGATGATTTTCAATGTCGTATCCACGCCCACGTCGCTGGTCACAAACACCTCCTCGAGATTGTCGAGCACTTCGGCGTCGACCTTCGACTTACCCGCTACGGCGCGCGTAAGACGGTCGAAAAAACCGCGTTGGGTTTTTTCCAGACCCTTGTCGAGCGTCTCTTTTTTCTGTTCTTTTGACTTGAAAAAATCAAAAAATCCCATAACCTGTTCAGTTAACGTTACACATCAGTTTAGACCTGCAAAGTTACAACAATTTTCCATTATCCACAAATCGAAGATGGTTTTAGGGATTAGGTTTTAGGTTTTAGGGATTAGGGATTAGGTTTTAGGGATTAGGAATTGTTTTTTGAGGATTAAATTTTTTGTCTTTGGGTGAGAAGGTCATTGAAAAGCAACGGCTTTCCAATCCTCCGGATCATAGCCACGGCCATTCAAGCCCCACCCAGAGACAAAATCAATCCCTCCCACCTAAAGCCTAATCCCTAAAGCCTAATCCCTAAAGCCTAATCCCTAAAACCTAATCCCTAAAACCTAATCCCTAATCCCTAATCCCTAACCCCTACTTATAAAAATAGTTAAATAACGCTAAAAAACTGATGATGAAGCTGAAATCGTTGTATCTTTGTAGTCTGTAAGGGATATGCCGCATCCTTACCAGTCCTTACCTTACACTACGGCAACTCCCTGACAGACACATACCTTAAAACTATAAATATCTTTCTATACCTTAATTTAACCAAATTTTTCACATGAAAAAAATCTTTACGCTATTTGCTGCGACCTTGCTGTCTATTGGGGCTTGGGCGCAGGAGAGTGTATCCGTCACATGGACATTAGGAGCAAAAGTCTATGAAAATATTGACGGTGTACCATCTGACCAAAATGCATTAACCGGTATCCTCACAAAGGGTAGCAAAATGAATGGCAAAGGTTCACGTACAGCTAAACCATCGAGCGGGGATATCAAAATGACAACATGGTCTCAAGCCCAAAAGGGAGGTTACGATCCCGATACTTATGTGGAATTCACAGTAACTCCTAAGGATGGTTATTCATTCAAACCTACCAGTATTTCATTCGATCATGGTTCCGTGAAAAACGGCATGGGACGCTATGATGTTGAATATATAAATGGTGAGAATGTAGTTTCTGTTGCTAAAACTAAAACCAGCACCCGCATAAACGAGTCTACTGATGATGCGAGCCTTAATTATCATTGCTCATACGCCCTGAAAGATACTGAAGCTACTGAGGATGCCCACGTTGTAAGAATTTATTTTTATAGTAGCTCAGCTACCGATGGCAGCTCGCGTGAATTCGGTCTCGCTAATGTAATAATTTCCGGTGTAGCTGAAGCTCTTGGTGAGACTCGCGAGGCTGCTGATATTAATTGGTCCGTTGAGGAACTGGCATATAAGATACGTGATAATGTTCCCGCTCTTCCCGAACTGCAAAATCCTCATAATCTTGCAATCACCTACACTTCCACTAACGCTGAAGTTGCCGAAGTCAATGAAGCCGGAGAGGTCGTACTGAAAAATACTAAAGAAGGTATTGCTTTCATTACAGCGGATTTTGACGGCGATGACAATTATCGACCCGGCTCTTCGACACTTAAAGTTACTGTCACTACCAACAGAGTAGTGAATAAACTTGTTTATTTCGATGGTGAAAAACTCAGTCCCGAAGTAGACAAAATTTATAAGGCAGAGCTTGACAGCTATCCTACCGGAGAGATCTATAAGGATCGTTGCCTTACAATTGAAACTCGTAGCGAGACTATCAATGGTAGTGTAGCAGGTGAATATGCCGGTCAAAAATTCACTAAGTCTATTCAAGTAAAAGTAAATAGTGAGCCCAGTGAAGAGGATCCTTACGGTAATGAGTACGGCGACAGTGAATCTGAAGCCCGCAAGACGACTTCTCTTATCGTTAAGCCTAATGTTGACCTTACTCTCTATGTATACGGCCGTCGCCAGACAGTGGAGAACGCCGATAAGTATGAAGAAATCGACGACGAGGAAAACAATGTAATCACCTGCAACCACTATTATACTTTTGTAGCAAACGATGGCAAGTCACTGAAATTTGACGACACCGATGAACCTACCGTAGTTCTTGAAAAGAACGTTTACCTTGGCGAATGGGTGGGTACTGACTACGTGTTCGGTATCTCGGAAGTCGAACTTCAGGCCGGTCAGGAATACAATATGTATGCTATTGGTACCACCTATCAGGTCAACGGTATCGGATATGTCGAAAAAGAAAAGAATCCCAACGTCATGCCCAGCGACGATAACATCATCGCATTCGTATCTGGTACCAACGGTGGATCAATGACCGACGATAACGGCTTCACAGTAGCTCGTACCGGTGCAGGCAAACTTTCAAGCGGTAACAATATCATGGTTTACGGTAAGAATTACACCTCGACCAAGATGAAGGGTATCATTACCGACGACGAGCAGATCACTTACACCATCACTGCTCCCGAAGGCAAAGTTATCTCTGCCGTAACTGTATATGCTTATGCAAGTAACCAAAAGACAGATGATGCTATCTATTTCACCAAAGTAGGTAACCACACATTTGCTGAAGGTGAAACCGAAGCAATCGCTTCAACCGATGCAAAAACTCCTGTAGTTAACAGCTTTAACCACATCATGCTCAACTCGGTTGACATGGAACTTCACACCGGCCTTAACGATGATATCTGCGCTGTTTTTGAAGTTACAATTTTCAATAAAGAGAATGCACCCGCTGCTCCTATATTGACCGTTGACGGCGAGGAACACACCGGTGAAGAATTTGAATTTGAAAGTGAATCTTCTGTTGTGATCAATCCTGTTGCTGACCACCACAACATCTACTTCCACTTCGCCGCTGATGAGGCTCAGGCTGCTCCCGCTAAGGTGAAACTCTATGCCGAAGGCGCTACTGCTGCACCCGTTGCTTCTATGGTACACGAAGGTAAGACATTTACACTCATGCCCGAAGAAGGTGTGACAATCGACAAGGCCGGTACACTTTCCTTCTTCGCTCATGACCCCGTAAACGACCTCACCAGTGAAGTCAAGACTCTCAAGGTTAAGGGCAACGGCGTTGTTACCGGTATCGAAAACGTATCTGTTGACGCTGCTGCTGAGGTTGAGTACTTCAATCTGCAGGGTATCCGCGTTGCTAATCCCGAAAACGGTGTATTCATCCGTCGTCAGGGTAAGGAAGTTAAGAAGGTGGTTCTCTAATCCGCTGAGACTCTGAAACATCGCGAAGCGATGTCCCTACAATATCGTCGCCCGTTGCCATTGAGCAGCGGGCGATTTTTGTAATTATTTGCTTTTGAAGCCAACTCCTGTAGGGACGCTCACTCGGGAGCGTCCGGCGCTGACTACGGCGATGAAATAATACCATTTTGCTCGGCCGGGCGCTCCTGTGAAGCGCCCCTATAGGCGTGGCAATCAATGGGATATGAATGTCATTGGGGTTGGGGTAGTGACCCCTGCTACATATTATTGCGAAGCAATTTCATCCCGGAGGGATCGACATCTTTATAGCCGCGGGTGCTTGCCACCCGTGGTAGTTGGTCCAAAAAGTGAATCAGCCCGGGATGGGCTGCACAACTCATGAGCATAGTTCAACCTCACCGAGGTTGGGTAGGATGTGGTTATTTTGCCCCGGGTGGCAAGCACCCGGGGTTATCCAGCTGCCTACCCCTCCGGGGTGATAGCTGCCGCGGGTTGTCGCTGGGGCGCTGACTACGGCGATGAAATAATACCTTTTTGCTCGGCCGGACACACCCGAGTGTGAGGGCACTGAAAAAGTCCCATCAAGTATGTGGGAGCAAGTTCGGAGGAAGTTTTTCGTCTGATTATTTGCGTACAT
>JAIDUB010000063.1 GCA_029060405.1 Duncaniella sp.
GGTGGAATGGTAGACACGAAGGACTTAAAATCCTTTGGTCATTGCGACCGTGCGGGTTCGAGTCCCGCTTCGAGCACTTCGAAATTTTCATCCCACCTCTACAAGCTGAAAAGCTCAGTCGGCACGGTATTGACTCAACTCCGGTTTCCGCCTGAGCTTTTTTATTAATTTACGTTCAACTGTTTTTACCATGATAAAAAAACTTTCGACTTTATTTTTCGCCATTATTTGCGCGGCTTCAGGCATTGCGGCCGACAAGGATTATGAAATCGATATAACCGTCGCTGCCGATGGCTCAGGTGACTACACTTCGCTTACTCAAGCCCTCAAGAAGATGCGTGGCGGCATGGAATACAATACCCGCATATTCATAAAAAACGGCGTGTACACCGAGAAAGTGGTGATGGGCATATCACTATGCAATATCGACGTGGTGGGCGAGAATGCCGACTCGGTGATAATACAATACGGTGACTACGCCTCGCTCAACAACATCGGCACATCAGGCTCCTATACATTCAAGATCGAGAGCAGCAACGTCACGTTCACCGACATTACATTTGCCAACACTGCCGGCCCGGTAGGACAAGCCGTGGCTGTCTACACTACCGGCGACAGGATTTCATTTACCCGCTGCAAGTTTCTCGGCAATCAGGACACGCTTTATACCGGCGGCGTTGACAAGCGGCTTTATTTTGACAGTTGCTACATAGAAGGAACTACTGACTTCATATTCGGCTCGGCCACAGCCCTGTTTGTCAACTGCGATATCCACGCCAAAGCCGATTCATATATCACCGCCGCCTCCACACCGAGCGACGTGCGTTTCGGCTATGTATTTGACCGCTGCCGCATCACGGCAGCCGAAGGGGTGACGAAAGTATACCTCGGCCGCCCGTGGCGACCTTATGCCTCAACCTATTTCATCAACTGCGAGATGTGTGCATCAATCCTCCCCGAAGGATGGCATAACTGGAATAATACCGACAACGAGCTGACCGCACGATACGGCCAGTATGGCTGCACCGGCCCCGGCGCTGCTACCGCCGGCCGCGTTGCATGGTGCCGGGAACTCACTCCCGCGCAAGCAGCCCAATACGTAAGCCCCGCATATATTTTTGAAGTCTGCAACTCTTGGAATCCCGAAAAATGAAAAAGATAATTCTTAGCCTTCTGCTTGCAATAGCAGCTGTTTACCCAGTCATAGCCGTTGAAAACTACCCCTATCAGTCAGACTATATGTGGTTCACCGTGCCCGATCACCATGACTGGATATACGATCAGGGACAGGATGCCCGCATAGAAGTGATGCTGCTGAAATACGGCATGCCTCAGCATGTAAAGGTAAACTACACATTAGCCGACGACCTCCTGTCGCCCATTAAATCAGGCGAAGTGACTCTCAAGGACGGCCGCGGATTCATTACGATACCCTCCCCCGCCCGACCCGGATTCCGCGATCTCGCAC
The DNA here is from genome assembly GCA_029060405.1 of Duncaniella sp. GTDB lineage: Bacteria > Bacteroidota > Bacteroidia > Bacteroidales > Muribaculaceae > Duncaniella. Next base: position 1,469 of record JAIDUB010000063.1, read on the forward strand.
TCGAGGCCGACG
>JAIDUB010000064.1 GCA_029060405.1 Duncaniella sp.
GTCAACATGAAGAAAGTAAGCAAGAGCACAGTCACGTCACTCATCGCGGTCATGTCGATGAGGGTGCTTTTTCTCTTAATTTTTACTTTTCCCATATTACTTGTTAATTAAAGGATTGAGTGAGTTAAATAACTTGTAACGGGAAATTAGTGAGAAGCGGCGAATGTCTGTACGATAGAATAGCCGATTTCGTCGATAGCGTAGGTGAGGTTATCGATCTTGTTGGTGTAGAAGTTGTAAGAGATAACGGCAAATGCACCGGTTGCGATACCGAAGGCGGTGTTGATAAGTGCCTCAGAGATACCGGTTGAAAGTTCGGTCGAGTCAGGAGCACCTGAAGCTGCAAGAGCCTGGAACGACTTGATCATACCGATTACAGTACCGAGAAGACCGACGAGAGTACCGAGAGTGGTGAGGGTAGCCACGATGGGGAGGTTCTGCTGGAGGGCGGGCATTTCGAGAGCGGTAGCCTCTTCAACAGCCTTCTGTACGTTGGCGATCTTCTGCTCCTTGGTGAGCTCGGTGTTGTTGTCCATTTCCTGATATGCTACGAGAGCTGAAGAAACTACAGAAGCTACAGAACCCTTCTGAGTCTTGCAGAGGTTCATGGCACCTGCGATGTCCTTGTTCTGGAGGCATTTCTTTACGCCGGCAACGAACTTGGTGATGTTGCCTTTACCCTTGGCGCTCGAGAGGGCGATCCAACGCTCTACAGAGAGAACGATTACGGTAAGGAAGAGGGTCTGGAGGATAGGCACGATGAAACCACCCTTATAGATAGTACCCCAGAGGTCCTGAGGATGACCATCTTCGTTGAAGTGTGATTCGTGACCGAACCAGAAGGTGAAGAGAAGAACAGCTACAATAAAGCATGCGCAGATTACGAGGAAGGCATTCTTTACGCCCTTAACGTTGCTTTCTGCTTTCTTGGCGACAGCTGCTGCTGACTGCTGAGCCTGAGGTTTTTGAGTTTCCATAAGGTTAATTACTTTGATTTTAGAAAATGTTTATTGATTGTTTAGTTTTTGATGATTCAAGGATTATTGCCCCGGAACGAGCCCGCGGCCTGCGTCGACGCATGGTATTAGGTGCGTTTACCTTGCAAAATTAAAATTATATTTTCGGCTTTCCAAACATTTTAGCGAAAATTTATAATTATTTTAGGGTGTCGCTAATCGGTCTATGACGCGATTAATTACTCCGGAGCGCTTTTATTGATGATGGTTTTGCGACACGTTTTAAAATTTTTCAGGAAATATTTGGTGGATAGAAAAAATGTGCTTACCTTTGCAGTCACAAACGGAATCTTATGGCGAGATAGCTCAGTTGGTTAGAGCGTCGGATTCATAACCCGGAGGTCCCGAGTTCAATTCTCGGTCTCGCTACGAAGCATCAGCACTCCAGTGCTGATGCTTTTTTTCGCGCCTCCGGCATACATGGACAGCTCCATCTCACGCCTTGCTATAGTCGCATTATAACACAACAATCGCCGGCTCTGCTGATTGCAGGGTCGGCGGCAATAAGTTGAGATGTGATGTTTCAGAGCATCGCGAGTACTGTCTCGGTCGAGGGGTTTACAGCCCGTATCTTGCCGGTGGGGTCGATGAGATAGGAGTTGCAACCACGCTCGAGATAGTATTCCTCGGCCACGCGGGTGGCTTCGTCGGGGTTGAGATGGATCTGAGTCCCTTCGCTGAGCCCGTCGGCAGCTACGATGGCGCTGTAGAGGGTGGCGCTGCGGTCAACATTTATGGAAAGTAACTGAAAGTCGGAATTGGATCGGATGCCGCGTGCGAGATCATCGTAATTACCGGCTGCGATACGCGATACGGGATCGCTGCTTGTCCAGAAATTGACCAGAGTCCATTTTCCGTCAAATGAAATCGGTGTGCCGGCGGCTGAGTCGGTGATTTCAATAGCGGGAGCCTTGTAGCCTTCGGCTGCGCGGACCACCCGGTCGGTGTGAGCTGAAACGGAAATAAGAATTAATGCGAAGAGTGCAAAAAGTGTCGCTGTCTTCTTCATTTTGTCTTCTGTGATGATTTTCGTTTAACTTAATAAGCCGTCGGTTTTCACCTTGGATTATTCGTCCCGGGAGAGTCCCGGCGGCCGCGCCGATTTTCGGCACTTCGTTAACTAAGACGCGGCAAAGGTAACAATTGTTCAATGACAGAGCAAAATTTTTTATTTTTCTGCTATTTTTTTACGCCGATAAATAGCAAAAAATCAGTGACACGTTATAATGAGCTTAGTGAAAGTTAAAGTAAGTTAAAAAATATGTTGTACAACATCATTTTGCAACATATTCGGCTTTTTCGAGCAAATTCGGGTCGTTGTAGAAATCGGGAGAAAGGAGGGTGGAAAGTGTAGCTGACGGATGTTTTTTGAGGTAGCTTCTTACTATGCGGTGACCTATGAATCGCCCCGCGCGACCGGGTGCCTCGGGGTGTAGAAACGAGGTCACGGAATTGGGCCGCACAAGGGTCTCGGTGACGGCCGGATCGGTTGAAAATATCAGGTCGCGGGTCACGAGCGACTCCCACGCGGGCTGCTCGTTTTGCTCAAGCCATGCATATTCGTCGGGAGAATATCCGAGCGCTTCGCGTTCCGACGCGCCCGTGAGCTGCATCACGGCCTCCACCACTGCTCCCTCGGCGGCCATGCGCGACAGTGCCGTGGGATATTTCGATGCCGGACTATAGGGGAAGCGCTCCGAAACCACCGCCTCGGCCACGTCGATACCTATGCGCGAAGGCTCTTTCAGCCGGCGTTGATAATAAGGGAAATAGGCGTAGAAATCATGGTGAGCGCCCAGATAATGGTTGAGGGCTATGTACACCACCGAATCGGCCGTGACTACCGACTGGTTGTAGGGCGACACCACGGTGGCCGCCATGACCGGGGGCTCGGCGCCGGTGAGAGCCGCCACATTATTAAATATAGAGCCAAGCGCTGAGGCGAGCGAGTCGACCGATGCGAAACTCTCGCCTACAAACTGATTGTAGGGCTTGCCTTGAAGCGATGCGAAGTATTCCGACGTGCGGGTAGTGTCGGCGCCCACTATGCGAAGCCACAGCGATGCCGGAGCGCCTGCCGCCATGAAGGCCGAAGAGTCGCCCTGCAGGGCCGGGATGTCAAGTCTAACAATATCGGCGGGAGCGGCGGGAGCGGGGGCGCCGGGTGTCCATGTACATGCGGCGGTAAAGGCGGCCGCGAGAAGCGTTATTATATATGTGGCGGGATGTTTCATTGTTCAAAATTAACTATTCTTTGGCAATAATTGCCACGCATGAGCAAAAAAGGTCGCTATCGCTACTATACACAACAAATAAATCACTAATTTTGTGGGTTGAACACTGAAAAAAGTTATCGACCGCTTAAAATCATCACTGATTCCATGCACGCATCGAGCCTCAGATTACTGAATATGAGAACCGTCATGATACTCATGACGCTTGCCTGCTCATGGATAGTCCCCGCCCTCGCGTCCGGCAAGGGAAAAGCCGCAGCGGGGAAAGAATATGTGGTGATGATAGATCCCGGCCACGGCGCCCACGATGCCGGCGCTCTGGGCGTGAACACTACTGAAAAGGCCATAAACCTTGCCGTAGGGCTGAAACTCGCGCGAATGGTGAAGGAGGGCATGCCCGACGCTAAGGTAATAATGACCCGCGACGACGATACATTCGTGACCCTAAATGACCGCGCCAAGATGGCCAACCGCCTGCATGCCGATGTGTTCATATCCATTCACGCCAACTCGGTCGACAAGAAATCGCCCTCACGCAACACCATACGCGGAGCCGCGGTCTACACTTTCGGTCTCGACCGCAGCAACGCCAACCTCTCGGTGGCCATGCGCGAGAATGAGGTGATGAAGCTCGAGGATAATTACTCGGCCACTTATCAGGGTTTTGATCCGTCGTCGACCGAAAGCTACATAATGTTTGACATCGTGCAGCATGCCGCCCACGAGCGCTCGGTGAATCTCGCCCATGAGGTGCAGAAGGAACTTGTGTCAACCGCCGGCCGCAAGAACAACGGCGTGAAGCAGGCGCCTTTCTACGTGCTCGTCTACACCACCATGCCTTCGATATTGGTGGAGCTCGATTTCATATGCAACCCCGAGATGGAGAAGTTCATGGCCTCGGCCGACGGTCAGAACCGCCTCGCCCGCGCCATCTACAACGGATTGCGTAACTACCGCGGCACCGGTAAGGCCGTGACATCGGCCGAATCGGTAAGCCACGTCGATTCGTCGGCTGCAGCTCCGTCGGTCACTGCCGCCGCCGGCGAGGTGCACTACCGCATCCAGTTCCTCACCTCGTCGACCAAGCTGCCCGCCTCGAGTCCCAAGCTCGGTAGCGTGGAAAAGCCGGAATATTATGTCGACGGCGGAGTTTACAAATACACCTCGGGCCGGTATGCTTCGCCTTCGGAGGCGCAGAGCGACCTGCGGCGCGTGCGCGAGGCTTACCCTGAAGCATTCGTAGTGAAAATGCAGGGCGACACAAGAATCAAGTAACATATAATCACGATTATAATCACAACACCTTTTATATGAAGAAAATATTCACCCGCGAAGTTATCATAGGCACCTCGGTGCTTGTCGCACTCCTTGTGCTTTTCTTCGGCATCAACTATCTGAAAGGAATCAATATCTTCAAGGCCGCCAACTATTACTACACCACCTATACCAACGTGGCCGGCCTGTCGCAGTCGGCACCCGTCACTCTCAACGGCTACAAGGTGGGACTGGTGAGGGAAATCGAGTATCAGTATGACAATCCGGGACATATCATGGTGGAAATGAGTCTTAACCGTGACCTGCGGGTGCCCAAGGGTACCAAGGCCGTGCTCACCACCGATTTCCTCGGCACCTCGACCATAGAACTGAAATTCCCTGCCGGGACTCTCGACTATCACGATGTGGGCGACCACCTCGAGGGTGAGCTCGCGCCCGGACTGATGGAGAAACTCACCGGCGAGATGCTGCCCGCCGTTACCGGAATCCTTCCCAAGGTCGACACGCTTCTGGCCGCCGCCAACAATGTAATATCCAATCCCGCGCTCACTCAGGCTATAGACCGCCTCGACGTGGTCATGGCCAATCTCGAGACCTCGACCGCTCTGCTTCAGCGTTCGCTCGGTCCTATTCTCAACAATGCTTCGTCGACCATGAGCAACGTGAGCGAGATTTCCGAAAACCTCTCGCAGGTGAGCGCCGCTCTTGCCGTAGTGGCCGAGGATCTCAAGAAGATGCCTCTCGACTCCACGATGAGCCACGTCAACACAATCGTGGCCAACCTCGAGCGTGCGTCGGCTCAGCTTAATTCCACAAATTCCTCTCTTGGACTGCTGCTCAACGATGCCGCCCTCTACGAGAATCTCAACAACTCCGTGGCTCACGTCGACAGCATCCTTATCGATCTCAAGCGTCAGCCCAAGAAATATATACCGAGCATAAAAGTATTCTGATGGCTGTAGATGTAGCTGCTATAGAATCTTTCCGCGACCGCGTGCTTGCCGGCGAAATGCTCTCCGACGATGAGGTGATGAGCCTCGCCGGCGCTGAGGGCGAGGCTGCCGAGGCCATGCGCCGAGCTGCCGCCGAGGTGACCCGCCGCTTCCACTCGCGCAAGTTTGACTCATGCTCCATCATCAACGCCCGGTCAGGACGCTGCTCCGAGGACTGCAAGTGGTGTGCCCAGTCGGCCCACTATCCCACTCAGGTCAGCGAATACCCGCTTGTGGGTCACGATACATGTATGGAGATGGCGGCTCTCAACCGCCGCCACGGCATAGGCCGCTTCTCGTTCGTCACCAGCGGGCGCGCCATGAAGGGCGCCGCGCTCGACAAGGCCTGCGAATACTACGCTGAAATCCACAGGCAGGGCGGCCTGTATCTGTGCGCCTCGATGGGGCTTCTCGGCGATGAGGAAATGCGCAAACTCGCCGCGGCCGGCGTGCGCCGCTATCATTGCAACATGGAGACCGCTCCATCCATGTTTCCCCGCCTCTGCACCACCCACACCCGCGAGCAGAAACTCGCCGCCATCGCCGCCGCGCGGCGCGCCGGTATGGAGATATGCAGCGGCGGCATCATAGGCATGGGCGAGACCGCCGCACAGCGTGCCGAATTTGCCGTGTCGCTCCGCGAGGTCGAGCCGGCATCCATACCAATAAATATTCTTATACCCATCCCCGGCACTCCGCTCGAGCATCAGAAAGGACTCACCGACGATGAGATTCTCGATACGGTGGCGATATTCCGTCTTGCCCATCCGCGCGCGGTGCTCCGCTTTGCCGGCGGCCGAGCCCTCATGTCGGCCGAGCTTCAGCTGCGTGCTATGGAAACGGGTATCAACGGTGCCATAATGGGCGACATGCTCACCACCCTCGGCTCTGGGGTCGACGAAGATAAAGACCTGATAGCCCGGGCGGGAATGGAATTCTGAACTACAGCATCATGGACAAGCAGCAGGCTATACGTTACCGCGGTCACACGGCTCTGTGTGAGATCGACCTCCCGGGGCAGAAAGCGATTTCCGACGGGCGCGTGCTTATAATAGGCGCCGGCGGATTGGGTTCGCCCGTTGCGCTGTATCTTGCCGCCGCAGGTGTGGGTCACATCACCATAATGGATGCCGACACCGTGTCGCTCTCCAATCTCCAGCGGCAGATTATCCACACCACCCCCGATATAGGGCGCCTCAAAGTCGACTCCGCCCGCGAGAAGATGACGGCCATTAACCCGCATGTGGAGGTGACGGCGATAGCCGGATTTCTCTCGACCGACAATGCCCGGGAAATCATCGGCTCACACGATCTCGTGATGGATTGCTGCGACAATCTCGCCACGCGCCTGCTGGTCAATGACACATGTATTGAACTGAAAAAGCCGTATGTCTACGGCGCCGTGCAGCGGTTTTCGGGGCATCTCTACACCTACACCCCCGGCAAAGCCTCGTATCGCGACTGGTTTGACACCTCGGCGCCTGTCGAGGAGCTGCCTTGCGCCATCAACGGCATACTCAACACCGTGGTGGGAGTGATAGGCACGCTTCAGGCCACCGAAGCCATTAAGATTCTCGCCCGCACCGGCGACCTCCTTACTGACCGTCTCCTGATTTTCGACGCCATTACCATGACGTTCACCGAGTTCCCTATCGGAAAGCTGTCTTAAAATGATTGATCAGGTTTAATCCTGAAAATTTCTCACGGGAAGAATCTCATCTTCCGCGCTTGGTCTTGACTATGATTGCGCCGCCGGCGCCGCGCGAGCCGTAGATCGAGGCATCTTTAAGCACCTCCACCGTCTCGATGTCGTGGAGATTGATGTTGTCGAAATCCACCACGATCACTCCGTCGACTATATAGAGCGGCTCGGTGCGCCCCGTAAACGAGTTGGTGCCACGCAGCTGCACTGAGCCGTTGGGCTTGCGCTCCAGTCCCGGCACGAGTCCCACGAGCGCCTCAAGCAGCTCTGTGCGCCCCGTGGCCACGAGGCGGTCGCCTGTGATGCCCGAGGTGGGACTGTTGTATTCGCGGCGCTTCACGTAGCCGAAACCGAGATCCACAAGCTCGGGATCCTCGGCGGCATTCTTTATGCCACCCTCGTCGGCCACCACTATGCGCATCGAGCGGGCGCTGTCGACCGGTATTACGTAGGTGTTTTTCTTAATTATGAGGTGAAGCGAATCGCCGGGCGCCACGTCGGTGAGCCCGAATCGGCCGTTCTTGTCGGTCTTGGCATACTTGCGCGAGTCGTTGACGTATATCTTCGCACCCTTTACGGGCGAGAAATCGCTGCGGGTCACTATGCCGTTGAACGGTGTGGACGCAACCGCCGACAGCGCTGCAAGCGCCGCGGCGGCTGCGATGAGGATATGTTTCATTATTTTTTCTCCTTTACGAGTGATGAGCGGAGCTGCGTCTTGATTTCGTCGACCACGTTGATCACATAGTCGCCGGTCTTTTCGAGAGTGCCTATGATATCCATGTAGTAGATACCGGCCTGATATTCATAGCGGTGCTCGTTGATGTTCTCCACATTGTCGGCGCGGAACTGGTTGCGGAGGTTGTTGGTCTCGCGCTCAAGGTTGTAGGAGGTGATGATGTCCTTCTCGCGCACGTTTTCGATATCGTTGAGCAGCAGTATCATGTTGGTCATGGCGGCCTCTACCGATATGAACATCGAGTCGACGTTGGTGTAGATTTCGTCGCTGAACTTCACGTGGTTTTCCTGCTTGCGTATCATGATTTTGGCCACGCCGTAGCAGCTGTCGGCTATCGACTCGATTTCGCTCACGATGCGGAGCAGCGACGCTATGCGGTGTTTACCCTCGTTGGAGAGTCGGCCCTCGACCACGCGGTTGAGGTAACCGGCGATTTCAAGCTCCATGCGGTCGGAAATCTCCTCATATTTCTCTATGCGCGAGAACTGGTGAGAGAAATCCTCGCTGCCCTCCTTGGTGTGGACTATATTCTGAGCCATACCCACCATGCGCTGCACGCGCTGGGCGTAGACCACGATTTCCTTCTCGGCCTGCGAGATGTTGAGCTCGGCTGCGTTCATGAGGCCGCCCTGAATGAACTTGAGCTGGAACTCCTCGTCGTCCTTGTGCTTTGCCGGCACGAGGCGCTCCACAATCTTCACGTAAAGGCCCGTGAACCATATCATTATGAGCAGGTTGATGATGTTGAATACCGTGTGGAACACTGACAGACCTATCGACACGCTCTGCTGCATCGCGGCCACCTTGGCCACTACCGGATGTGCCACCGGAAGAGAGTTGTCAAAGAGGTGATTGTAGATTTCCGGATCGGTCTGCTCGATATTGTTGACATATGACTGCAGCTCGGCGGGGTCGCCCTGCCCGAATGCTTCTGTAAGCCATTCGGTAAGCTCCACAAACGGGAAGAAGATGGCGAGTGTCCAGAGTGTTCCGAGGCAGTTGAACAGCAGGTGACCCATCGCGGTGCGTTTCGCGGCAACGTTACCGCCCATCGACGCCATGAGAGGGGTGATGGTGGTACCGATATTGGAGCCGAGCACCAGCGCGCACGACAGGTCGAAGCCTATCCAGCCTTTGGAGCACATGATAAGCGTGATGGCAAATGTGGCGGCCGACGACTGTATCACCATAGTGAGCACGATACCCACGAAGAGGAATATCAGCACTGACCAGAAGCCCATCGACGTGTAGCGCTGCAGGAATTCAAACATTTCCGGGTTGCTCTGCAGGTCGGGCACGTAGGTCGATATCATGTCGAGACCCATGAACAGGAAGGCGAAGCCTATGAAAAACTCGCCTATCGACTTGTTGCGGCTCGAACTGGTGAACAGTAGCGGTATCGATATGCCTATGAGCGGCAGCACGAATGCCGAGATGTTGACTTTGAATCCGAAAAGGGCTATTACCCATGCCGTAAACGTCGTGCCGACGTTGGCGCCGAAGATTACCGCCATCGACTGGGCCAGCGACATGAGGCCGGCGTTCACGAAACTTACCACCATTACCGTCGAGGCCGACGAGCTCTGGATCAGCGCCGTGATAAGGATACCGGTTATCAGTCCGGTGAATCGGTTGCGGGTCATTGCCGAGAGAATGTTGCGCAGGCGGTCACCGGCGGCTTTCTGGAGGCCTTCGCTCATGACCTTCATTCCGTAAAGGAACAGGCCCACCGAGCCTAAGAGGCACAGGAAATCTAAAAAGCTGTAGCTCATTGAGGTTAATGGTTTGTGTGGGTGTAGTGAGGTGTTGTTGTTGCAAAGGTAATGTATTTTTCGGGATTTTTATTATCATGTCTGAAATTTCTTGTCGGGCGTTAATGTAATATGTCTGTAACTGCTGTGACAAATTAGTTAAATCTTCCGCCTTGGCAAGCCGTTTTAGTCGGCTGTGTAGTAATTTTGCAATGTGAAAAAGAAAATCGTCATATCGTTGATCGTCCTTGTCGTGGCAGTGCTTGCGCTCGGCACGCTCATCTCAGTCCAGAGTAGTGAGTTTCAGGACGGTGTGAAGTTTTCCGACGATATGAAAGTTCACTCGGCTTACTATCCCGTCAACGGTGGCATGATCACCGTGTCGCCCGACGTAAGGATGGGATTTGACTCCGCCTCGCCTGTCTCCACCATCACCCGCAGCGATCTCGAGAAACTCAAGGCCGCCGGCATGGATGTGGATTCGGTGTCGACCATATATATAGGGTTTGATTCCGAAAGGCAGATCGCGTTCCGCAACCGCATTTATCAGCTCTCCATTCCCGCTCCGGCTTTTGAGGTTGACCCCACCCGCAGTAATTGCACGGCTTTCTCGGTCGACTACACCACTCCGGCGCGCATCGAGAATGTGCGGTTCCTTCTGTCTGACGATGGCCTGTCGCGTCTGGGCATGGATTTCATAGAGCGTTTCGCCGTGGAATACTCATGGGCCACCGGCATGATAATCCTGCATGACAGCGTGCCTGAGGGATTCCAGAAATTCTGCGACATTCAGAGCGAGATTTCACCCGTGGATGTGGTGCTCAGTCCGGCTCCTCAGTATTTTCTGGGAATGGAGGTCGACGGCCGCAGCAATGATTTCCTTATCGATACGTCGCTGTCGCGCATCACCATCAATGTGCCTGTCGATGACGGCGTGCGTGCCCGCGTGAGCTATCCCGATCCCTACCGCTTCCGCGGTGACTACGTCGATGCTTCGCGTGAACCTGACCAGCTTGTGCTCATCGGCGGCCGCGCCAAGTATCAGGATATCCACCGCAGTCCCGCCGTGGATAAAGGCGAGGGATATTTCTGCAATCCGCTCAACATGTTTGTCAACGATGTGGTGCTTGATTTCCCCGGCAAGGTATTCTACATACGCCGCGGCTCGCGCATGCTCCACAATCCCGGTTTCGGCCTCCCCGCCGAGTAATACCCGGCGGCGGTCTCTTTCTGAATCGAAATAATTTCGTATCTTTGTAGTCACTTTAATGATTACAATTATTTTTATATAGATATGTCACTTCAATGCGGTATCGTGGGTCTGCCCAACGTGGGTAAGTCGACCCTTTTCAACTGTCTCAGCAACGCCAAGGCCCAGTCGGCCAATTTCCCTTTCTGTACCATCGAGCCCAATGTGGGCGTGATCACCGTGCCCGATGAGCGCCTCAACCGTCTGGTCGAGATGTGCAACCCCCGCAGCGTGGTACCCGCCACCGTCGAGATTGTCGATATCGCGGGGCTGGTCAAGGGTGCGAGCAAGGGTGAGGGACTCGGCAACAAGTTCCTTGCAAATATCCGCGAGACCGATGCCATAATACATGTGCTCCGCTGTTTCGATGACGATAATATCACTCACGTCGACGGTTCGGTCGATCCCGTGCGCGATAAGGAAATCATCGATTATGAGCTCCAGATCAAGGACCTCGAGACCGTGGAGGCTCGAATCGCCAAGACTCAGAAGCAGGCTCAGACCGGCGGCGACAAGGTAGCCAAGCAGCAGTATGAGGTGCTTAAGAAATTTCATGAGGCGCTTCTGCAGGGCAAGCCTGCCCGCACTGTCGAGCTTGAGACGGCCGACGATATTAAGTTTGCCCGCGAGCTCTTCCTGCTGACCTCCAAGCCGGTGCTTTACGTGTGCAACGTCGACGACGCTTCGGCTGTCGACGGCAACAAGTATGTCGAGGCAGTCAGGGAAGCGATCAAGGATGAGAATGCTCAGATGCTCATCGTGGCGGCCAAGACTGAAAGCGAAATCGCCGAGCTCGACACTTGGGAGGAACGCAAGGAGTTCCTCAACGAGATAGGCCTTGACGAGTCGGGCGTGTCGCGACTTATACGTGCCGCCTATGCGCTTCTCAACCTCCGCACGTTCTTCACCGCCGGTTCCGACGAGGTGCGCGCGTGGACTTTCGTTGAGGGAAGCAAGGCTCCCCAGTGTGCCGGTGTGATCCACACTGATTTTGAGAAAGGCTTCATCCGCGCCGAGGTCATAAAGTATGACGATTTCGTCACTCTCGGCTCGGAAGCTGCCGTGAAAGAGGCCGGCAAAATGGCTATCGAGGGTAAGAATTATGTAGCTCAGGATGGTGACATAATGCACTTCCTCTTTAATGTGTGATACCTCTTGCTGATGCAGAAGATCAATAAGACCAATGCCGCGCGACTGCTCGACCGCGCCGGGGTGGAATATCGCCTCGTGCCTTATGCGGTCGACCCCGATAATCTCGCGGCCGAGCATGTGGCCGAGGAGCTGGGCGAGGATATCAACTGCGTGTTCAAGACCCTCGTGCTCCACGGCGCTCCATGCGGACATTTCGTATGTGTGATTCCCGGCAACATGGAGGTCGATCTCAAGAAAGCGGCCAAAGTGGCGGGAGCGAAGAAAGCCGAGATGATTCCCATGAAGGAACTGCTCGGGCTTACAGGCTACATACGCGGCGGCTGTAGCCCGGTGGGCATGAAGAAGCCGTTTCCCACTTATTTTCACTCCACGGCGCTTGATTTTCCTAAAATATATGTTTCGGCCGGACAGCGCGGCCTCCAGTTTGAGGTCGCCCCTCAGGCGCTTATAGATTATTGCGGCGCTATGGTGGCCGATATCGCGTCTCCTAAGGAATAATGGACTCTACAGGCAGCATACTTGCCCTCACCACGTTTGGCGAATCCCATGGCCCGGCTATGGGAGGAGTGCTGTCGGGTGTGCCCTCAGGTTCTGTCATCGACCTTGACATGCTGCAGGCGTTTGTCGACCGCAGGCGTGCGTCGGGCCCTCATGCCACTGCCCGTCACGAAGCTGACCGCGTGGAAATCCTTTCCGGGATATACGATGGCAAGACCCTCGGCACCCCCGTCGGTTTTATTATCCGTAATTCCGATGTCCGTTCCGCTGATTATGCGCAGTGGGCCGATGCTTACCGTCCCGGCCATGCCGATTATACCTACGAGGCAAAATACGGCATACGCGACTGGCGCGGAGGTGGACGCGCCTCGGCACGAGAGACTGTAGCTCGTGTGGTGGCCGGTGGCATCGCCATGCAGATTCTCGATACGATGGGCGTGAATATCACCGCCCGTGTGGCTCAGATAGGGAGCGCGACCTGCGAAGCCGAAATGAACCGTCAGCTCGATGAAGCCCGCGCCGCCGGCGACTCGCTCGGCGGAATAGTCGCCTGTACCATTTCGGGCGTGCCGGCAGGGGTGGGGGAGCCTGTTTTCGGCAAACTGCAGTCCCGTCTCGCTTCCGCAATGCTTTCGATACCTGCCGCCAAGGGCTTTGACTATGGCATGGGATTTGCCGGAGCCGCCGCCCGCGGTTCTGAAGTCATCGATCCGTTCCTTCCTGATTTTTCCACGGCAGCCAATCACTCGGGCGGTATTCAGGGCGGTATCTCCAACGGTGCCGATATTTATTTCCGCGTGGCTTTCAAGCCTGTGGCTACCATGATGCGCCCCATCGATACGGTGGACCGTCACGGCAATCCCGTGACCGTGCAGCCGCGCGGGCGTCACGATGTGTGTGTGGTGCCTCGTGCCGTGGTAGTTGTCGAGTCTATGGCTGCCCTCACCATGCTCGATGCCATTCTTCTCAATCGCTCGTCGCGCCTATGACCGCGCCTTACCGTGATTATACAGCTTTTCTTGCCTCGCATTTCCCCGGCAAGATGCAGAAGATTGCGGTCGACGCCGGTTTTTCATGTCCCAACCGCGACGGCACCATATCCACCGGCGGATGCTCTTACTGCTGTAATGCCTCGTTTAATCCTGCCTACTGCCGCACGGGTCTCGGAGTGACGGCGCAACTCGAGGAAGGGAAGCGCTTTTTCGGCAGAAAATATCCGTCGATGCGTTATCTGGCATATTTTCAGGCTTATACGTCCACTCATCGCCGCACGGTCGATGAGCTGATGGCGCTTTACCGCGAGGCGGTATCGGTGGATGGAGTCGACGGTATAATCATCGGTACACGTCCTGACTGTATAGGTGCGCCGCTCATCGACGCGCTCGGCTCGCTGCCGTGGGTGATGATGGAATACGGCGCCGAGTCGAGTCACGACGCTACGCTGCGCACCGTAAACCGCGGCCACTCGTGGGCTGACACGGTGAGGGCGGTGGAAATGACTGCCGCGGCCGGATTTCCCGTAGGTTTACATCTCATTATGGGTCTCCCCGGCGAGACACCCGCCATGATGCTCGAGACGGTCGACCGCGTGAATGACCTACCGGTCGACGTGGTGAAGATACATCAGCTCCAGCTTCTGCGCGGCACCCGTCTTACGGCGCAGGTGGAGGCGGGAGAACTTGATATATACCGTTTTACTCCCGATGAGTATCTCGACCTTTGTGCAGCCATAGTGGGACGTCTGCGCCCTGATATCGCCATAGAGCGCTTCATATCGCAGTCGCCGCCCGACATGCTGCTCTACCCCCGTTGGGGATTGAAAAATTACCAGTTTACCAATCTTTTACACAATAAACTGAATGGACAAAAAGACAATATGGGATCTTAACCGTGCCGATGTGGCTCAGTTTCGCCGCAGTCCCAAGATGCGGCTCACCGTCGTGCTCGACAATGTAAGGTCGCTCAACAATATCGGCGCAATATTCCGCACCTGTGATGCGTTTGCTGTAGAGAAGCTCATGCTCTGCGGCATCAGCGCCACACCACCGTCGCCCGAGATTCACAAGACTGCTCTCGGGGCCGAGGATTCGGTGGAATGGGAGTATTTCGACAATACGGCCGCGTGTGTCGACCGCCTGCAGCGCGAGGGTTATACCGTGTGCTGTCTCGAACAGGTCAAGGGCAGTATCATGCTCGGCGATTTCACTCCCCAGCCCGGGCGCCGCTACGCCCTCATTCTCGGCCATGAGGTCGACGGTGTGGATCAGGCGATAGTGGATCAGTGTGACGTATGTCTCGAGATTCCGCAGCGGGGCACCAAGCATTCGCTCAATGTCTCAGTGTCAGGCGGTATCGCCATCTGGCACTTCTTCAGCGCCATAGGCATCTGATTAATAATTAATAATTGAAAATTTAAAATTGGAAATTATTAAGAAGCGTGATTATCAAAAATTTTGTCTTCGGGTGCATCCCTCCCATAATCATGTAATAATGAATCAAAAAAGAATCATTAATCATTAATCATTAATCTTGTAATGAAATTTCTTTCAGCTTTTATTATTCCCGCCATGGCGTTGACAGCTGCCGACGCTCTGGCTTGTACAAGTCTCATAGCCGGTAAGGATGCCACCACCGACGGCTCGGTGATGGTGACCTATGCCGCCGATTCCCATACTCTATATGGCGAACTGTATAATCGCCCCGGAGGCACTCATGCCCCCGGCGAAATGCGCAAGATTTATGAGTGGGATACCAACAGGTATCTCGGTGAGATTCCCGAGGTGCCCGTGACCTATACCACTATCGGCAATATGAATGAGCATGGTCTCACTATCTCTGAGAGTACTTGGGGTGGTCGTCCGGAACTTGCCGACACTACCGGAATTATTGACTACGGCTCGCTCATCTACATCACCCTCGAGCGAGCCCGCACTGCCCGCGAGGCAATCGCTATTATGACCGACCTCGTGAAGGAATACGGTTATCACTCCGAAGGCGAGTCTTTTTCCATAGCCGACCCCAATGAGGCTTGGATCATGGAACTCATCGGCAAGGGCGGCAAGGAGAAAGGTGCCGTGTGGGTGGCCCGCCGAGTGCCCGACGATTGCATCTCAGGCCATGCCAATCACAGCCGCATCCATCAGTTCCCGCTCGACGATAAGGAAAATTGCCTGTATTCGCCCGATGTGATCGATTTTGCCCGACGTCAGGGATATTTCGATGGCAAGGACGAGGATTTTAGCTTCTCGAGCGCTTATGCCGTGCTCGATAAAGTTGCGACCCGAGGCTGCGACGGCCGAGTGTGGAGCTACTACAATAAATTCACTCCCGGCATGGACCGCTATCTGCCATGGGTGCTTCAGGCTGAGGGCGAGGTGCTCCCTCTGTGGGTAAAGCCCGAGCGCAAGGTGAGCGTCGACGATATGAAATGGATGATGCGCGACCACTTCGAGGGTACGCCCATGGACATGACTCAGGATATAGGCGCCGGCCCTTACAAAGTGCCTTACCGCTGGCGTCCCATGACCTTCAAGGTCGACGGCAAGGAATATCTCAACGAGCGCGCCATCGCTACGCAGCAGACCGGTTTTTCGTTTGTGTCGCAGATGAATGCCTCCCATCCCGATCTAATGCGCGGTATACTGTGGTTTGGCGTCGACGATGCCAATACATGTGTATATGTTCCCGTCTACAGCTGCGTCACCGAGGTGCCTCATGAATTTGCCCACGGCAACGGCGATATGCTCAATCTCTCGTGGGACTCCGCATTCTGGGTCAATAACTATGTTGCCAATCAGGCCTATAACCGCTACTCGCAGATGATCGACGATATCCGCCGCGTGCAGGTGGCTCAGGAAGATACCCTTTCATCGGAAGTGAAGATGCTGCTTGCCGAGGTGCCCGCGCTTGAGACTGAGGCCGCCCGCTCGCTGCTCAACGACCACACCAAGATCGCCTCCCGCCGATACGTGAAAGCCTACCGCAATCTCGGCGACTACCTGCTGGTGAAGTACCTCGACGGCAATATCAAGAAAGAGAAAGACGGCAAGTGGGAGCTCACCCCCGAAGGTCTTCCCGTATATCCCGACTTCCCCGGTTACGATGAAGAATACTACCGCAACATCGCCCGCACCACCGGCGATCACCTCCGCATCGATTAGCCGCCGGAAGTATCTTTGCTCATAATCAGTCCATATGTGACTCTTTTTGCCGTAATCTGAATATATAGGCCAATAAATTTTTGTATTCTGTTTTTTTGTACTATCTTTGCAAAAATAGGATTCTTAGGCATACTTACAAGTTTGTTGACCTATTATCTCATACCAGTATCACACGTTTTTAACTATGATTTTTAATATCGTCGGGGTGTTTTTGTCATGTATCTTCTTTACAGGAGTGCTGATACCCCAGATTTTGTTGATTGCGTTCCGTCGCAAGCTGTTCGATGACATCGACGAACGGAAAATACATCAGGGTGCCATACCGCGTCTGGGAGGCTTTGCTTTCCAGCCTGTGATAATGTTCTCGATAATCGGGGCGCTCGGTATCAACATTTATCTGAACAATGCCGAGATGCTCGACTTCTTCATCCGCGATGCTGTGCTTATCATAGCTACATTCTGTTCGCTTCAGCTTCTATACCTTATAGGTATTGCCGACGACCTCGTGGGTATAAAGTATCGTGCGAAATTCGTCGCTCAGGTTATATGCGCCCTCATGCTCCTTGCCGGCGGTGTATGTTTCAATGACATCCACGGCATATTCGGTATATATAACTGGCCCGACTGGATAGCATATCCCTTCACGGTGGTGGTGATGGTGTTTCTCATCAATGCCATCAATCTTATCGACGGTATCGACGGCCTCGCATCGGGGCTCAGTTCCATTGCCTGCATCATCTATGCCGTTGCGTTCTATCTGCTTGGCGAGTATATCCTTTCGATGCTTGCCATGGCTACCCTCGGCGTGCTTATCCCGTTTTATTACTTCAATGTATTCGGCAATGCCGACAGACATTCCAAGATTTTCATGGGCGATACCGGTACACTCACTATCGGCGTATTGTTGTCGGTGCTCGGTACCAAGCTGTTCAGTTACGACGGTGATATAGAAGGAGTCGATGTAGCTGTGGTGGCTTTCTCGCCGCTGCTCGTACCCTGCTTCGATGTGGTGCGCGTGTATATGTATCGTATCCGCCACGGCATGAATCCGTTTAACCCCGACAAAAACCATATCCATCACCGTCTGCTTGCTGCCGGATTCTCGCAGCGCACGGCTATGGTGACTATCGTGCTTACATCGCTTCTGTTCACCTGCGTCAATGCCTTGCTGTCACTTGAGGTAAATATCAACATGATAGTCATTATCGACATATTGGTGTGGCTCGGATTGATGTACTATCTTGTGTTCCGCACACGTCGCCTCCGCCGCGCCTCAGCAAATTAATCCCTCCTTCAACAACCTCTTTTGTGTCTCCGATGTAGGGACATCGCTTTGCGATGTTTCCCGGGAGCGCCCGAGATAATGTAATCTCGGAGACGACCGAGGTAACGCGCTGTGCATCATCAATGTAGGGACGGTGCTTTGCACCGTTTCCGGGGAATGCAATACGGTAATCCCCAGAAGGCAAAGTTCAACCTCTCCGAGGTTGGATGGTGTATGGTTGATCTACCCCGGGTGGCAAGCACCCGGGGTTAAAAAGATCACTACCCCTCCGGGGTGTGTGCAAGCGGTTAGCATGCCCCCTGATTTTGCTTGACTGTCAGATATTTCGATCCATATTGAGTCAGGTGTAGGGACATCGCTTCGCGATGTTTCCCGGAAGTGCCCGAGGTAATGTAATCCCCGAGTCGCCCGAAGTAACGCGCTGTGCATCACCGATGTAGGGACTGTGCTTTGCACGTTGGTCAGGGTGTGGCGACAAAAGGCTCTACGCGTGAGCGGCGTTTTCCCTATTTTGAGGAATACCGCTCCGTGCTCACAGCGTCAGCTTGAATGTTTCGATGAAGTCTTTGAATGCCGGGACGGTTTCCTGAACGTAGGCTACCACCTCGCGGTCGTTCCATGTGTGGGGCGACGATTCTCCCTGATTTATCTCGATAGTGAGGTTGAACTGATCGTTTGACAGTGCGTTACGTATCTCCGAGAGCAGTTCGGGCATGGTATGGGTCATCAGTTCCGACTGCTTCTCGTTTTCAACCATGATTTTGTAGTTGTGGCCGTCGGTGCGCTCGGGAAATGATGCGCGCATCGTATTTACGAGTATCCTTTCGGTAGGCCGTGCATTCATGAAGTCTTGCCATGCGCGGCGCAGGTCTTCCTCGGAATATGCTTCGGAGCGTGACATGGGAGCGGCCGACGGAGTGGCTGCCTGCCCGGCAGTCTCGTTGTGGTTACGTCCCGAAATGGAAAATGAAGCCGGTGCGCGACCTGCCGCGTGTCCCGGACGCGATGGCATAGGCCCCGGGCGCCGCGGTGCGGTCACCGGAGGCGGCGGTAGGGTAGTGGTGGCTGCTGCCGGTTTTGGCGCAGTTGTTGCTGCCGGTGCCGGTGCCGGTGTCGGTGCGGATGTGGATGCGGTAGTCGCACCCGGTGCAGGTGCGGGTGCAGGTTGCTGCGGAGTAGCCGCAGGGCGGGCGATAGGTTTTAACTGCCCCTCTCCGTCGCCCGCCTTAAGCGGGGAGGGGCTGCATAGTTGGCACAGTTTGGCGAGCGTGAGCTCAACGAGAAACTGTTTGTTGGATGCTTCGCGGTAGTTGAGGTCGGCTTCGTTGCACAGCTTCATGGCCGCCAGCAGGAATTCCGGAGTGCACTTCCGGGCTGTCGCAGCCATTGCCTCGCGGGCTTCATCGTCGGTCTCGAGAAGGACGATGGTCGACGGATCGCGTGCCACCATGAGGTCGCGCAGATAGTCGGCCAGACCGGCTATGAAGAAGTGAGAATCGAATCCGCGGTCGCGGATTTCCTTGTATATCAGCCACGTGTCGGTCACCTTCCCGGTCAGGAAGCAGTCGAGCAGGCGGTTGAAATAGTTGTAGTCAAGTACATTGAGGTTCTCGATAGCTGACTGGAACGTGATGTTGCCCCGCGATGAGGCCGCCACTTGGTCAAATATCGAAAGAGCGTCGCGCATCGCGCCGTCGGCCTTGCGCGCTATCACGTTGAGAGCTGCCGTTTCAGCCTTTATGCCTTCGCGCTCAGCCACTTTCTGCAGGTGTCCTATGATGTCGCGCACCGATATGCGGTTGAAGTCATATATCTGGCATCGCGACAGGATGGTAGGGATGATCTTGTGCTTTTCAGTGGTGGCGAGAATGAATATTACGTAGTGGGGCGGCTCCTCGAGAGTCTTGAGAAATGCATTGAACGCCGCGGTTGAGAGCATGTGCACCTCATCGACTATAAACACTCGGTAGCGTCCGGTCGACGGCGGTATCTGCACCTGCTCCACGAGCTGGCGCATGTCGTCGACGCCATTGTTTGACGCGGCGTCGAGCTCGATGATGTTGAGCGAATTGCCTTCGTTGAAGGCGCGGCACGAGTCGCATTCGTTGCATGCCTCGCCGTCGGCTGTGGGATGCTCGCAGTTGATTGTCTTGGCGAATATGCGCGCACACGAGGTCTTGCCCACACCGCGCGACCCGCAAAAGAGGTAGCTGTGGGCCAGTCGCTGCGACGCTATGGCATTCTTAAGGGTGGCCGTCAGTGCGCTCTGTCCCACTACGGAATCAAACGTCGAGGGACGGTACTTTCGGGCCGATACTATGTATTGTTCCATGTTACAAATTTAGCAAATATTTGGGAATTCGCGCAATCGTGTCATGTTAAAATTATCGTCATCGCCGTGATACTGAACACTCCCCCTATGCCGCGCGTTTTATTAATGAGTTATATAAGTTTCCTGATTAAAAAACACATTTATTTATGAGACCTCTTTTCACCGATATAGCAACCCGCAAGGCGACGTCGCAGCGCCGTCGTGAGTCTTCACCGCTGCGTTTCCGCAAGATTACCATGGCCGATGTCGACAAAATCTACGATATCCTCGCGCGCTATGCCACCGCCGGCACGTGCGACTACACCGTTGGTGGAATCATGATGTGGGTGGATTATTTCAATTATTCGTTTGCCATTGTCAGCGACACGCTGTTCATAAAGGGCGTGAGCGAGGAGGATTCGTCGCTCACCGCATTTTCAGTTCCGGTGGGAGCGATGGACCTGCGCGATGCCGTGGAACTGCTGCGCGATTACTGCGCCGCCAACAGAATCAAGCTCCGCTTCTCGGCTGTTCCCAAGTCGATGCTTCAGCCGCTTGCCGAGGCCGGATGCGCCGTTGCCGAGCCGCTTGCCGACTGGAGCGATTATGTATACGATATCGATTCCCTTGCCACATATAGCGGCAAGAAATACTCCAAGAAACGCAATCACGTCAATCGTTTTATAGCCGATCACCCTGAATGGAGCGTTGCTCCGCTCACGGCCGAGAATCTTCCCGCCGTGCGTGATTTCCTCGTGCGTCGTCAGCTTGCGGCCGACAAGCAGGAAAGTGCCGCCTATGAGCAGCGTCAGGTCATGCGTGTGCTCGATGAATATCAGTCATATCCTTACGAAGGACTGGTGCTGAGCGTGCCCGGTCGCGGTATCGTGGCTTTCGGTATCGGTGAGGTGATAGGTGATACCGTTTTCGAGCATATTGAGAAGATGGATCATGAAGTTGCGGGAGCGGGCGAGATGATGTGCCGTGAATTTGCCGCCATGATTCGTGAACGCTATCCCGAAGTCAGGTTCGTCAATCGCGAGGAAGATGCGGGTGATCCCGGCCTGCGGTATGCCAAGGAGCAGCTCCACCCGGTAAAGATGCTGGCGAAATACGACGTCACCGCGGCGTGAACACCAGTCGTGCCAGCGTGCACAGATGGTCGCCCGAGTCTATGCGTGCTGCATATACCCCTTCTTCAGGTTCGGCCGCTGAGCCGTAGCGCGCCGTCTCGCCATAGTGCGCTTCATGCTTGAAGGCGATGTCGAAGCGTTTCACGTGATTTTTCTCATACATATCGAGCGGCCAGCAGTCAGTGATAAGGTCGCAGTAGCGGCGGGTGGTGACGTGACGATTCACGTCGATATCCGATACGGCAAACGTATACTCATGCGCATCATCTCCCGGGTCAGGCATCGTGATTTTTCCCTGCGGAGCGATAGGGCAGGGCAGATCGGTGATGGCTCCGGCAAGCGGCTCAAGCGATGAAAGGTCGCCCGGAGTGCGGGTCTCCATGTTTATCGCCATCCATATGGTACGGGCATAGCCTATCGTCTCGTCATCGTCGAGGTCGATGAGGGCGAAATTACGCTCCGAAAACAGTCGGTTGAGCGACGCCACCCATGTGCGCAACCTGTAGCGATGTCCTACCCGGGCAGGACGCGTCAGCTCCACCGATATGCGGCTGAGCACCCACGAAATACCCATCGAAATCATTCGGTCAAACCCCACGCCGAGCTCGTTGGCATGCCCTGTGGCGGTATCTATTATATAAGTTGCGAGAGTGGATATCGACAGCTCGCGCTGCGCGTTGCAGTCGGCCGCCGTCACTATAAAATCGTAATCATACGTCCTTTCCATGCCGCAAAGTTACGCAAATTCCCTCAAATATACAAAGAGCGCTCCCGCCGGCCAACCCGGCGGGAGCGCTGAAAGTATTTTAATAATCCTGTAAGAATTACTTCACGATAAACTTCTTGCCGTCGCGGATATAGATACCGGGAGCGAGGTTGCCGCTCACGGGCTGGCCGAGAATGTTGTAGGTGCGGCCGTCTTTGACGGTGCCGGCTACGTTGTCAACGAAGATGTCGTTGATGCCGGCTGACTCTACATTACCGCCCTTGTTCTGAGCTTCGGTGATGTGAGCCACGAGCGAGTTGAGGTAGTTCTCGAGGTTGGTGTAGCCGTTGGAAGCCACTGCCGAACCATCTTCAGCCGAGAGAGGATCGAGGCCGTTGGCGCTCTCCCACTCGTCGGGCATACCGTCGCCGTCGGTGTCGGCTGCGGCGGGTTCAGATTCGAGGGTAGGCCAGCCGGTGTGACCGTCGGCATAGGTGATGGCATCCTGAGAGTTGATTATACCCTTGCTGCCGAATAAAGCGGTGCCTTCCTTGGTCTCCTGTGCGATAAATGCGTCGTATTCGTCGCGGTGGAGCGAAGCACCTGCATAGTTGGTCACGAGCTCAAATGCTTTTTCAGCGGTGTGAGTGGTGGTGGATGGGAAGGCGATGGGGGTGGCGCGTTTCATCCATGCATTGGTCTCGTCGGTGAAAGTGCGGTCGTTGCCGCTCTTGTCGATCTGGTCGTAGATACCTTTGGTCCAGTTGTCGGCGGTGAGGTCATCGTAAACGGGGTTTACGTTGCCGGTCACGTAGAGCTGACCCCAAGTGTGGAGCATAGCTTTCCAGCTGTTCCATGCTACGGCGCATTTTGCAGGATTGCCGTTGGCATCGGTCACGTCGATAGTGTTCTTGTCCATATCGATGTAATAGCGGGTGCCCTTGATTGTGACATAATTGCCATTGGTGACGTCGCGTCCGCCTGAGATCTGGTTTGAAGCTACTGCCGTGCCGGTAGCCTTGTAGAAATTCTGCTGCATGGTGGACTTGTCAAGACAGTAGTCTACGGTGCGGATGCCGGGTGCGGCGATGCGCTTGCCTTTCGAGCCTGTGGGGCTGGTGGGACCGGGCTTGTAGTAGTTGTTGACGATGTTGACGTTCATACCTTCGCCACCGTAGCAGCCGTTGCCGCCGAAGTTGTAGATCACGTTGTTACGCAGGTCCATGCGCTCGTCGGTCTGAGTGCCGGGACGCGGGCCAAGGCGGGGAGTGCGCGATGCGTGGTGGGCGAGAAGGTTGTGGTGATACGATGCGCCTGCGCCGCCCCAGTTGCCTCCGTAGCCGTGGTTACCCTTGGAGTGGCCGGCATTGAGGAGCGAGTGGGTGACGTAGCACCACTGCACGGTGATGTTGCGCGATCCGTATACTGACAGGCACTCGTCGATCGACCACGATACAGAGCAGTGGTCGATTACGATATTGCGGGAGTCCATGCCGCCAAGTCCGTCACCCTCGTGGGCGCTCTTGTTGGTCTTGAGTGCCTCGTTGCCGAGACGGAAGCGCATGTAGCGGATGATTACGTTGGGAGCCGAGATGACGAAAGGATAGTTGGCCACGCAGATACCGTCGCCGGGAGCGGTCTGGCCCGCGATGGTCACGTTGCCGTTGCGGAGCTTCAGCTCGCTGTTGAGCATGATGGTACCTGATACGTCAAATACGATGGTGCGCTGACCCGACTGGTTGATGGCCCAGCGGAATGTACCTTCGTCATTTGTGTCCTCGAGCGAGGTTACGTGATAGACTGCGCCGCCGCGTCCGCCGGTGGTGTACATACCGAAGCCTTCGGCACCGGGAAATGCGGGGATGTCGGCAGTCTCGTCCACCGCCATGGCCTGCATTGATATGGCCATGGCAGCGAGAGCTGTGATAATCGTTTTATTCATTGTGGTTTAATTGATTTTTGAGATAAAGGATTAGCGTTTGAGCACCTTGTCAGTCTCCACATGGCCGTCGCTGTAGATGATGCGGCGTATGTTGAGACCCTGTGCGGGCTCTTCCAGACGAATGCCCTGAATATTATAGTATTCAAAGCCTATGATTTCCACGTCGGGATTCTCCACGGTTACTATGGCGCTCGAGTGGTCGGCTGCAGGGTAATATTCATCCACAGCGTCGGCGGCGTTGGCATTCTGAGCCTTGATGATGTGCTCCACGATACCGTTGGCGTATACTTCGATGTTGGTATACCAGCCGCGGGGGTCGAGTGTGTAGAGATTGCCATCCTCGGGGTCATTGGGGTCAAGACCGTTGGCTATTTCCCATACGTCGGGCATACCGTCGCGGTCAGTGTCGAAATCGGCGGGACGAACCTCGTGCTTGATTACGGGGAACGAAGGCACGCCGGGATTCTGAGTATCCGATTCGGGATCGTTCACCCAGTCCACGATACCTTTGGTGCCCGACTTGGCATAAGTCTTGCCTGTTGCATCCACGTAGGGCACGTCGCCGTTGTAAGTCACTGTGCCTGTGCGGGCTTCCTCGATCACGCGGGCATCCACAGCGTCGCGGAAGAGCGAGGCGCCGCAATATTTCAGCACGCTGTTATAAGCCTCCTCGGCCGAGTGAGTGGTGACCGTACCGGCATCGATAGGCTCGTCGAGCTTCACCGATATGCAGTCCTGATCCTTGGTGTTCTTGAGGTAAGTCTGATTCTCGCCGTAGAGGTGGGCTACGTCGGCCATATAGCGTTCGCCGTTGATCATGAACAGGCCGCTGTCGTAGGTCACGCCGTCCCAGTCATAGTTGGCGGGCTCATCGGCCGCGGTCACATAGTTACCTTTGATGTAGTAGCGGCTTGCATATCCGTAAAGGTCGGCAGGAGTGGAGTTGCCGCTCGCGCCTACAGTCACCTGAGTCACGGCTTTCTTGTTTTTGGTACCGGGGCCGGCCTTATAGTAATTGTTTACCATGTTGATATAGCCTCCGCCGGGGCCGCCGTAGCAGCCTGCGCCGTTACCCCAGTTATACAACACGCAGTTGCGGAAGTCAACTCGTTCGCCCTGTACGGTGTTGTCATACAGCGTCTTGTCATAATTGTCCTTCTTGTAGCGTGCGCCGTTGAAGCGGGGAGCTCGGTTCTGCACGTGGGCGATCATGTTGTGGTGAAACGAAGCGTTCTTGCCGCCCCAGATGCCGCCGTAGGAGTGTGCGCCCTTGGTGTGGCCGGGGTTGCAGAGACCCTCGAATACGGTCGACCACTGGAGGGTGAAGTTCTGGTTGTCGTATACCGAGCACACCTCGTCGATCGACCATGAGAACGAGCAGTGGTCGAGCATGATGTTGCGGTAATTGCGGAAGAAGAGTGCGTCAGCGCCGTCGTTCACGTCCTTGACCTGCGAGCGACGGAAGCGGAGAAATCGGAGGATGATGTTGTGTCCTCCGGTCTGCACCGTGTAGTAGGCTATCGTGATGCCTTCGCCGGGAGCGGTCTGACCCAATACGGTCACATCGTTGCCTGAGATTTTGAGGTCTTTCTTGAGTTCGATCGTACCTGATACGTCAAATACTACGATTCGCTTGCCGCTCTGCTTGGTGAGCGCCCAGCGGAGCGAACCTTCGTTGTCATTGTCTTCCAGAGTGGTGACGTGAAGTACCTTGCCGCCGCGGCCACCGGTCACATATCGGCCGTGACCCTCGGCGCCGGGAAATGCCGGAGCCTTGTCCTCAGCTTGGAGAGTGACAGCCGCCAGTGCGGTTGCAGCTAAGAGTAATGCTTTTTTAATCATCTGTGAAAAAATCGGTATTAGTGTTGTTAAATATTTGCAATAACATTTTGCCGCGTACCGGGATGAAATTCCCTGTACCGGCCGGTCTCATGGGTATATTTCGTGCAAATATACGAAATATATTTCATTTTATCTTGCGTGTCACAGCTTTTTAACAATAAATAATCCCTCGCCGCGGCGAGGGATTATTTATTCGGTCAGGCAGCTTCGGCTGCATGGTGGAGTCAGATGTCACTTGAACTGCTCGCCTTCCACTTCGAGGGCGGCGAAGATGAACGGACCCACGCCCTTGGGGTCGTTGTCGCGTACCTGCTCGCTGATGTAGTATTCAAATGTACCGTCGCGGCGGTCTTTGCCGCCGAGGCCGGCCACGGCGCAGCACTGTGTCAGCGACACGGTGCCGTCCTCGTTCTCCTTGATGAAATTCTTCAGCATGCCGTCGTAGCCCTTGCGTGCGGCTTCGGCATACTTGGCGTCGTCGAGCAGGCCGAGGCGCGATGCGCGCAGAAGATTGTATACATACATCGACGAGGCGGTCGACTCAAGATAGTTGCCCTCGCGGCCCGGCTGGTCGAGCACTTGATACCACAGGCCGGTCTCGGGATCCTGATATTTCAGTATGCCGTCGGCTATGCTCTTGAGCAGGGCTATGAGTTCGGGACGGCGGGGATTGTCGGCGGGAAGTTCCTCGAGCACGTCGGTCAGCGCCCAGATATACCATCCCTGTGCGCGGCCCCATGCGTGTTTAGACTGGCCGGTGGTCTTGTCGGCCCAGAATTGCTCGCGGGCCTCGTCCCATGCGTGGCGGTAGAGCCCGGTGGCGGGATCGTAGGCGTTGCGGGCTATAGCGAGGAACTGGTCGGCGATGTCGTTATATACGGCTGCCTTCTCCTCGTCGTTGAGGAAGCGGTTGGCGTATTTGATATAGAATGGCTGACCCATATACAGTCCGTCGAGCCATACCTGATGGGGATATACCTTCTTGTGCCAGAACGAGCCCTCTTTGGTGCGGGGGTGCGACTTGAGCTGGCTCCAGAGCGTGTCGAGGGCGGTGCGGTATTTCTGATCGCCGGTGATGTCGAGCGCCGCCATGAGTACGGTGCCGTTTTTCAGGTGGTCGATGTTGTATTCGGCGGGTTTGTATTTCCATATCTTGCCCTGAGCGTTGACCATCGTGTCGGCATAGGCCAGCGCATAGTCGCGGAAAGCGGTGTCGCCGTAGGTGTCGGCGAGTGCCAGCATGGCGTCGAGTTCCACACCTATGGCATACTGCCACTTGGGAGCCTTCACGTAGTCGAGCTGCCAGCTTTCGGGGAAGCGTGTCATCTCGCTCTGAGCCATGCGCTGCGACATGGGAGCGTATTCGTTGACCTTCTTGCCGTTGATGGTCACGTTGGCAAGGCGCACGTTGCGGTACATGCCCGTAAACGAGTTGCCCGAGCTTACGTTGTTCCACACGCAGTTCTTGCATTCCACGTTATATACGTTGCACACGTCTTTGAGACCTATGAGCATCACTCCGTAGCGGCTCTTGTTGCAGTCCACGCGGTCGAGGTATACATCGCGTATTACCGGCGGATATGAGCGGTCGCATGCCTCCTTGGGCTCGTAGTCAACGTTGATTTTCAATACGGCCTCGTCACACTGGCCTACCTTTATGTCGCGCACATATATGTTTTCGATCACGCCGCCGCGGCAGGGATTGGTCTTGATGCGTATCACTCGCTCCAGATCGGGGCTGTCCATGGTGCAGCGCTCGGCGAAGAGATTGCGGAATCCGCCCGATATCTCGCTGCCCACCACCACGCCGCCGTGGCCGTTTTTCATCACGCAGTCCCTTACGATGAAGTTCTCGCTGGGGCGGCCGTCCTCGCGGCCGTCGCGGTTGCGTCCGCTCTTGATGGCGATGCAGTCGTCGCCGGTGTCGAAGTAGCAGCGCTCTATCAGCACGTCTTTACACGACTCGGGGTCGCAGCCGTCGCCGTTGGGGCCGTCGTTCTGTATATGCACGCCGCGCACCGTCACGTTCTCGCACCACAGCGGGTGGATTACCCAGAATGGCGAGCGGAGCAGCGTCACGTCCTCGATGAGCACGTTCTTGCAGTTGACGAAGTTGACCAGCTGCGGGCGCATGCCCATGCCGTCGCCGAGCACTCGCTTCTCCACCGGTGTACCGTTTTCGTTCCATTCCTGAAGCAGCGGGCGGCCTATCTTCTGGGAGATGATGCCGTCGGTATAGCCGTAGACGGGCTTGCCGCACATGCGCCACCAGTTGCCGTTCTCGGCCGCTCCGTCCACGGTGCCTTTGCCGGTCAGCGCCACGTTTTCGGCGTCGATGGCGTAGATGCACGGCTGATAGTTATAGCAGTCCATGCCCTCCCAGCGGGTGAACACAACCGGAAATTCCTTGGGGTCGGTGGTGAAAAGGAGCGTGGCGCCCTCTTCAAGGTGGAGGTTGACGTTGCTCTTGAGGGTGATGGGACCCGTGAGCCACTCGCCGGCGGGTATTATCACGCGGCCGCCTCCCTGCTTGGAGCACTGCTCTATCACATTATTTATTAATTGAGTATAGAGATGGCCTTTTTTCTTGCTGCGCTTGCCGTAGTCGAGGATGTTGTAATCCTTGTCGGCGAATGTCGGCGCCTTGATGCGCGACTCGATCTGCGGATAGACGGTATTCCACATTTCCTCGGGGTCAGTGGCACGCGCCGAAAAAAATATTACCGCCATCGTAAAAATTAACAGTACTTTTTTCATGGATATTGAAACTTAATTTGTATATTTGCACAAAATTACCAAAAAACTCTAAGATACCACCAAAACTTTCACATTTTTTATATAAATCCTCTAAAATATGCTGAACGGTATTTACGTTATAAACATTAATGTCGCTCAGCGGATTTTTTGACCCTTTTTCAAATTTACCACAGCTCTTGCACAATAATACTCTTTAACCTAAAAACTTAAAAATCAACTCTCAACCTCTAAAAGTCCAAATTCTACATTTTAAACTATCAATTATTTGAAACAAGAAAATTTTTTATTAATAACACAGTGACATCATGAAAGACAATGTGACAAGTCATTATCAATGGCTGAAATTGTTCTCGCCGGCTCGCCTGCTGAGGGCAATGATGATTTTAGCGGTCCTTTGCGTAGGATTGCCTGTCTTCGCTCAGAACATTACCGTTACCGGTACTGTTGAAGATGAGTCAGGCGAACCCGTAATGGGCGCTTCAGTGGTTGTTGACGGTACTTCAAACGGTATGGCTACCGACCTCGACGGTAACTTCGCCATCCCCAACGTATCGCCCAAAGCCAAACTCGTAGTTTCCTACATCGGTTACAAGACCGAAACCGTTTCCGTCGACGGCCGCACTAATATTAAAGTGGTCCTCAAGGAAGACTCCGAAGTCCTCGACGAAGTGGTTGTGGTAGGTTACGGTACTATGAAGAAAAGCGACCTCACCGGTTCGGTTTCTTCGGTCGACACTGAAAAACTCAACGCCAAGGGTGCTCCCTCGATCCTCGAGAACCTTCAGGGTACCACTCCCGGTGTGAACATCACAAAGGCCACCGGCCGTACCAACGGTTCCATAAACATCGAAATCCGCGGTAAATCGTCAATCAACTCGGGTACTACCCCTCTGTTCGTTGTCGACGGTGTGATGTGTT
The DNA here is from genome assembly GCA_029060405.1 of Duncaniella sp. Lineage (GTDB taxonomy): Bacteria > Bacteroidota > Bacteroidia > Bacteroidales > Muribaculaceae > Duncaniella. Next base: position 29,663 of record JAIDUB010000064.1, read on the forward strand.
CTGATATCGACTTCCTTAACCCGCAGGATATCGAGCGTATCGACGTGCTCAAGGATGCTTCTTCTACGGCTATCTACGGTTCGCGCGCTACTGCCGGTGTCGTTATGGTTACCACCAAGGGCGGTCTTAACGTCAACAAGGCTCAGAAGGCTTCGATCTCCTACGACGGTTACTATGGTATCAACCACGCTTCCCACAAGCCCAAATTCATGGAAGGTCAGGACTGGTACTACTATCGCTTCGGTAAGTTCCTCTCGCCCATGGGCGGTGACAACAACTACGGCGTGCAGACCGCTCACTGGATGCTCCCCGCTTCCTATGGTGTAGGTCAGGCTCTCCTCCAGCAGAAGAAAGATGACCTTCAGTCGCCCTACATCATGAAGCAGCTCCTCGAGGCCGGTAACACCACCGACTGGATCGACCTCGTGACCCGCGACGGTAACCAGCAGAACCACTACGTTTCTATTCAGGGTGCCAGCGACACCGCCAACTATCACTTCGGTGTTGGTTACAACGGTGAAAACGGTATCTACGAAGGCGACTCGCAGCAGACCATCAGCTTCAAGGGTTCGGTTGACGCCCGCGTCAACAAAGTAATCAGCGCAGGTTTCAACTTCAACCTCGCTCAGATGAAGAACACCTATGCCGACGGCAACGCCATCGCTCAGGCTTACCGCGTGAACCCCTACATGATTCCTTATCAGGAGGACGGTGAAATCCAGCACTTCCCCGGTAACAAGTACACCCTCGGTACCGACGACCATCAGTTCTCGGACTTCGTCAATCCTCTTGACCGTATGCTCAACTCTACCGAAAAGCGCACCACTTACCGCGCCCTCGGTAACGTTTACCTCCAGCTCGACATTATCCCCGGTCTTAACATCAAGTCTACTTTCTCGCCCAGCTTCTCTACTTACCGCAACGGTAGCTATGTAGGTTACGATAACCCCCGCACAGGCAAGACTTATGTTGACGACGACGTACACACTGCTACCGTAGTCAACAAGACTTCTCTCTCTTGGACTTGGGACAACGTCATCAACTACAACAAGACTTTCGGTATCCACTCTATTTCTGCTATGGGTCTCTACTCTATGGAAAAGGGTAACACCGAGGAATATGACATGGTGGCCAACAACGTGCTCCAGAACACCGACTGGTGGAACATGGGTACCGGTGAATTCGACGCTACCAAGACCAAGTCTTCTTACTCTGAAAGCTCTCTCCAGTCATTCGCTCTCCGTCTGAACTACACCCTCCTCAACCGCTACATGGCTACTGTTACCATGCGTTGGGACGGTTCGTCCAAGTTTGCCGACGGCTACCGCTGGGGCTCTTTCCCCTCGGCCGCTCTCGCTTGGCGTATCAATGAGGAATCTTTCCTCCGCGACGTAACTTGGATCAACAACCTCAAGCTCCGTCTCTCTTACGGTAAGACCGGTAACAACGCCGGTATCGGCAACTACGCCACTATCGTAGGTCTCGGCTCGCCCGTTTACTATCCTTGGGGCAACAGCTGGATTCAGGGTATCCCCGCCGGCGGTATCGTCGACAAGTCTCTTAAGTGGGAGACCTCTAAGGAATGGAACGTCGGTGTTGACTTCGGTTTCCTCCGCGACCGTATCAGCGGTTCTGTTGACTTCTATCAGAAGAACTCTTCCGAGCTTCTCTACAAGGTTGAGCTGCCTCTCGAATCAGGCGGTCAGACTATGACCACCAACGTAGGTAAGGTACGCAACACCGGTGTCGAAATCGCTCTTACCACCGTGAATATCGATACCCGCGATTGGACTTGGACCACCTCGTTCACTTTCTCCAAGAACAAGAACGAAGTTAAGGAAATCAACGGCGTTTCTGACCAGATCGTCGCTTCCGGCGCTACCGGTTCACTCTTCGTAGGCTATCCCGTCAACAATATCTACCAGTACATCTGGGACGGCGTGGTTTCTGACCGCATCATGACAGTGCCCGATCACGAAATCGCTGTCAAGAACGGCTTCAACCCCGGCGATCAGGTGCGCGAATGCGACTACTACTGGGCATGCTACGGCATCGGTGAAGGTCAGCCTATGGTTCGCGACGTCAACGGCGACGGCCAGTGGGACGACAATGACCGCGTGATCTTCAACGGCGATCCCAAGTGGAGCGCTTCGATGAGCTCTAACCTCAACTACCGCCTCCCCAAGAACGGTGGCCAGCTCGACTTCGGTTTCACCCTCTTCGCCAAGTACGGTTACTACGTTAACTCTTCGTTCCTCAACGGAGACTACTATGACCTCCACGACCGTGGCCGCGGTAAGATGCAGATGGATTACTACATCCCCGCAGGTACTATCGTAGACGTTGACGGTATCTATCCCGACGGTACTTTCCGCAACCCTGTTTACCAGATGAATACTCACTACGGTGAATATCCTATGCTCTCCGGTGGTACAAACGACGGTCTCGGCGTTGCCAAGGATTACTATCAGACCTCTCGCGGTCTCGATAAGATCTCTTACCTCCGCGTTCAGAACATCACTCTCGGTTACACCTTCAGCAAGAACCTCATCAAGAGCTTCGCTTGCCAGAACCTCCGTCTCTACTTCACCGTTACCAACCCCTTCCTCTGGACCAAGTATCGTGGTTTCGATCCTGAATGGGCTGCTGCTGCCGGCAAGAACGACGGTCCCAGCGTGACCTCTTATCAGATTGGTGCAAGCATTAAATTCTAACCTTATCTAAGCGAATCAACAATGAAACTTATCAATTATATTGGTCTCGCCGCCATCGCTACGATGTCGCTCACAAGCTGTAGCGACTTCCTTGACGCCGATAACAAATCGACCGCCAACGACGACGCCGATGCCTATCTTACAGCCCATCCCGAGTCGCTCCGTCCTGTGGCTTTCGACGCATTCAAGTATTATGCGACTCATCTCGAACTCCATGAGGAGGCTACCGACCTCTATTTCGTGACCTCGGCTGCCGACGGTTACGGTGACTTTCAGGTTACTGCTGAGGACGGTACTGTGACTGACTACTACAAGAAGTCCTACAAGGCTATCGACTATGCCAACGGTATGGTTCACTACGCCGGTGCCGATAGCAAGCTCGGCCACGAAGGTCGCTTCCTCCGCGGTCTCGGTTACTACCACCTCATTCAGCAGTTCGGCTCGGTTCCTTACGTGACTGAATATATCCAGAGCTCTACCCGCGATTATCCCCGTGAGGATCTCGGTGTAATCTACAGCTCTCTTATCGCTGACCTCACTGAGGTTTACAATGCCAAGCTTCTTCCCGCTGTTGACCATGAGGGTAACCCCAGCCTTCAGGCTGTTGCCGCCCTTATCGCCAAGCTCGAGCTTTCAGCTGCTTGGGATCTCGATACTCAGGTTGCCGACGCTGCTGCCGGTACTTACACCGTGACCGGTCGCGATCACTTCGTTGAGGCTGCAAAGTGGGCCGAACTCGCCATCAACGGCGTGAAGCTCACCATGCCTTTCGAGCAGAAATGGTCTCCCTTCAACGAGGGTAACGCCGAGGAAATCTTCTCCATGCAGTATGACCGCGCCGGTTTCCCCGGTGACGTCGCTACCGGCGGTCACTCTATGATGAACCAGTATATGAGCTACTATGGCAACTGCCAGATCATCGGCCAGAAGGGTACAGGTTCGGGTGGTAAGCACCGCATGAGCTACAAGGCTCTCCGTCTCTTCGACCGCGACGACGAGCGCTTCAACGGTACTTTCATGACCACTTACTACAACTGTCCTCTCGATGCAAGCGGCAACGTTCCCAGCGATGTTTGGGGTAAAGACGGATATCTCGCTTACTTCAACTGTACCGATGCTGAAAAGGCTGAAAAGAAGATCGCTTTCCAGTTCTTCCCTTGGTACTATACTGAAAGTGAAGCCCGCGAGGCTCTTGCTGCTATCCCCGGCAAGACTGTTAAGCCTGCTGCTAACGAGAAATTCGGTATACCCAATCCTCAGGCTGTCATCCTCGACTATCCTTCGGTTACTATCATTCCCTTTGAGGAAAATGGTACTCTCGGTAATGCCGATTCTCAGAACACCAAGGACTTCATCTCGCCCGCTTATGGTGGTGTATGCGTGAAGAAGTACGACGATGCTGAGGCCGACAACGTGATCAAGGACAATGACTACCGTGACATCCCCGTATTCCATGTCAGCGATATGTATCTCGTAGCCGCCGAGGCTTACCTCATGGCTGGCAACGAGGGTCAGGCTCTTGCTAAAGTCAACGACGTGCGTAACCGTGCCAAGGCCGGTGCTCTTTCTTCCTTCGGTGCTTACGAAGCCGGTTACCTTGGTATCACAAACGTGCCTTTCACCGTTACTCCTCTTGACGTGATTCTTGATGAGCGTGCTCGCGAGCTCTATGCTGAGCGCACCCGCTACGAGGATCTCCGCCGCACCAAGCAGCTCATCCGCTACAATCTTGCATTCAGCCGCGTGATATCTTCACCCTCGCAGATGCAGAATCCCAAGGGTGAGTACAAGTGGCTCCGTCCTATCCCCGCAAACGAAATCAACTTCAACACCTCGATGACGCTTGAGGATCAGAATCCCGGATATTAATTCTAACCGTTAATAATTACAGAAATGAAAAATATATTTAAAGTTCTGTCGATAGCTTGCATCGGTGCCGCGTTTACTGCGTGTGTTGATGACGTAGATACCCCCGATCGCGGCGAACAGGTTGACCCTGTTCCCGCTGTCGAAGGAGTTTATGAGGGTACTTGGACTCTTGTTTACACTGAAAACACCACTGTAACCGAGTATACCTGCGATGGTAAGCTCACTGTAGCTCCTCTTACTCGTGTTGATGACGAAGGTAACTCTTTCGTGCAGAAGTTTGCAGCGAATATTACCGTCGATGCCGATTTCGCTAACAATGTTGGGCAGAGCATGGTAGACTTCACTTCTGCCGCAAATATCTCGCCCCTCACCAACGCCCTTTCTTATCAGATGTACAACTCCGTTACACCCAACGGTCTCTCCAAGATCGCAAAGGACCCCGATGGTACTGTTGTTACATATGATACTAAGGTTGATGATGTAGATGTTACTCTCGACCGTGACATCAATGCTACTTTTATGGGTCAGATCTTCCCCTACACTGCCGAGGGTGAACTCACCAAGGCTGCTCCTGCTTATCTCGAAGCTGTCCTCGAATTTGAGTATCTCTATCAGAAGACAGTCATGAACGGTCGCCGTCCTGTGAAACTTGATTGTAAACAAACTTACAAATTTGTTGGTAAACTCAACAAATAATTGTATATTTGCATCGAAATCCTTTCCCCGGGGCTTAAACCCCGGGGAATTACCAAAAATCTAATTTATTCCTTAACCTTACAATTTCACTATTTATGAAGAAATTTTTACTTCTTGGTGTTGCTGCTGTTGCCACTCTCGGCGCTGCTGCTCAGACTCAGTACTGCTTTACCAATGTAACTGAGCTCAAGGAAACTACAGGTCAGCCCCTCGACAAGTCAGCTGACGTACCCGCCGGTTTCGTTATTCTCGAAAACGAGTATGGCAAGCTTACTTCTATGTTCGATGAGCCCCTCGGTACTTTCACTCCTTGCGGTAGCCTCAACTACGTATCTGTTGGTGGTGGCGACCTCCAGAAGATCGAAGCCGGTATCAACGGTAACAACAACCCCAAAGGTCAGTCAATGACTTCACTTCCCACCAGCGGTATGGTATTCCAGCTTTACACTGAGAAGACTGGTTACTTTACCATCCTCACCAAGATGAATACCAACAAGAACTACTGGGTATTCGAAGGTTCTTCTTTCGCTGCTTATCGTCTCGGTGACTGCGCTCTCTCCAAGGCTGAAGGTGAAGTAGTTGAATATACTCTTCCTTACGACGAGTTTATGGGTCTTGACCTCAATGCAGCTGACATCGACAAGTATTTCACTGTTTCCGATGATGGTGCTGTAACAGGTCCCAAAGTGCCCTGGCAGGTTGTTAACCCCGAAGGTGCTGATATGGGTGAAGGCTCTGGCTTCATGACTCTCTGCTGCTACGCTACTCCCGAATTCCCTATCACTTATACTTTCTTCGCTCAGGGTTCTAAGATGGCTTGCGACGGCTTCATCTTCACTCCCTGCGACGAGCCTACTTTCGAGAATGCTCCTGAGGTAGTATTCGGTGGTGTTGAGAAGGTTGCTGAAGACGGCACTGTAACTCCCGCTCCTACCCCCGTGGTATTCGCCGGTAAGGAATATATGGGTGGCGACGGTGGCCTTGACAACATCGTTGTTGACGCTGCTGACGTAAACGCTCCCATGTACAACGTACTTGGCCAGCGCGTTAACGAGTCTTACAAGGGTCTCGTTATCAAGAACGGCAAGAAGTTCATCAACAAGTAATTCTTGACCCCAATTAACCCCACAGGCGGGACGTGTCTCTGACACGCCCCGCCAAATTTTTCTCCATAACCGAAAGTGAAAATTTCCACAAAAGATAACCGTAATCCCTTGTAGGGACATCGCTTCGCGATGTTTCAAGAGCAGCAATAAGGTAATTTTAATTCAATGCACGTCGCCACCCACAAAAATACGAATCACCATTAAGAAATTGAATTACAACCATGTAGGGACATCGCTTCGCGATGTTTCCTAGAGTAGCAAGAATGTAATTTTTCCGGCACCCAACGGGCAACATCGCGACGCGATGTCTCAACGTCAAATTCTGCACATCAGTGGTAAATTTTCCGCCCCGGTTCTCGGCTTGAAACATCGCGAAGCGATGTCCCTACGTCGGATTCCAAATGTCTTTTCCTGATTTTGGTTGACTGTCAGGATGTGGTAAATTTTGCGCCCCTATCCCGGCTTGAAACATCCCTTAGACTGTGTTAATTGAACTTCTCAGCCGACCATCGGGCAACGTTGTTCATGATATATTCCGCTATCTTGTTCCCTTCCTCATTGTTGCGTATATATCTGTCGTAATACCTCCCTTGCCATGCAAATTCTACGCCTAAAGATTTTGCAAATTTCGTTACCGCACCCTTTAATGATGCTATGTATCGGCTTAGCAGAGGCACTTGACGCTTACTGTCGGCGCAAACTTTCTGTGACGGATTTGGCGATCGCAACTGAATTACATCCCCATTTTGTTGTGTAGGAACGTATTCCCCTTTTATACATATAATGGCATGGAAATGATTGGGCATTACGGTGAAAAGCGGTATATCGATATTTGGCGAATAGGTACTTGCCAAAGATAATTCACTCTCTAAATACCGCCCGATTTCGGAGAGAATCATTTCATCATTTTCAATCTCTCCGAAATAATGTCTCTGTTCTTTTGTACATACGGTTACAAAATATGGACCACCATCGTAATCCAGAAAATTAGCTCTCGGGCTCTTACGATACTGGTCCATATAATTGTGATAACTGTAATTTAACACATGTTTTAATGTCGATTACTTTTTTGAATTGCCCCTGTAGGGACATCGCTTCGCGATGTCCCTACAGGGGCAAAAAGGTAATTCAAAATAGTTCCGATACTCCGCTTGAAACATCGCAAAGCGATGTCCCTACGTCAGATTCCAAGATTCGCCGAAATAGACTGCCACGGTTTTCATCGGCCCTCGCTCACACCGCCGTCAGGAGGTAGTAATTCTTCTTGCCGCGCTGCACGAGGATGTATTTGTCGTTGAGAAGCATATCGGTCGAAGATGCGGCATAGGGATCGGTTACTTTCTCCTTGTTGATCGATACGCCGCCGCCCTGCACCATCTTGCGCATTTCGCCCTTTGAGGGGAATACTGCCGCATGTTCGGTGAGCAGATCGGCCAGTTTCACGCCCTCCTCGAGAGCCTTGCGGGGGATATCGAAGCGAGGCACACCGTCCATCACCTGAAGCAGCGTCTCCTCATCGATGCGGTGGAGGATCTCGCCGGCCTTGTTGGAGAAAAGTATCTGTGACGCCTCGACGGCAGCCTCATAATCTTCACGCGAGTGAACGAGCACAGTGATCTCCTCGGCCAGACGGCGCTGCAGCGCGCGGCTGCCCGGATCGGCCTCCTGCTGACGGGCGAGTTCATCAATCTCCTCGCGCGACAGTGTGGTGAAGATCTTGATGTATTTAAGCGCGTCGTCGTCGCTCACGTTGAGCCAGAACTGGTAGAACTTGTAGGGAGAAGTGTAGCGCGGATCGAGCCATACGTTGCCGCTCTCGGTCTTGCCGAACTTGCCGCCGTCGGCCTTGGTGATGAGAGGGCAGGTGAGGGCGTAGGCTTCGCCGCCCGCGGTGCGACGTATCAGCTCCGTGCCCGTGGTGATGTTGCCCCACTGGTCGGAACCGCCCAGCTGCAGACGGCAGCTTTTCTCCTTATACAGGTGCAGGAAGTCGTAGCCCTGACATAGCTGGTAGCTGAACTCGGTAAATGACATGCCCTCGCGCGACTCGCCCGACAGACGTTTCTTTACCGAATCCTTGGCCATCATATAGTTGACTGTGATGTGCTTGCCCACGTCGCGTATGAAGTCGAGAAACGAGAAGTTTTTCATCCAGTCGTAGTTGTTCACCATTTCGGCAGCGTTGGGAGCATCGCTTTCAAAATCAAGAAATTTCGAAAGCTGCTTCTTTATGGCCTCCTGATTGTGGCGCAGGGTCTCCTCGTCGAGCAGCTTGCGTTCCTGACTCTTCATCGAGGGGTCGCCTATCATACCGGTCGCGCCGCCTATAAGAGCCAGCGGCTTGTGGCCGGCGCGCTGAAAGTGGCGGAGCATCATCACACCCACGAGGTGCCCGATGTGGAGCGAGTCGGCCGTAGGGTCAATGCCCAGATAGGCCGTGGTCATTTCTTTTTTGAGCTGTTCTTCAGTGCCGGGCATCATCTGGTGGATCATGCCGCGCCACGTAAGTTCTTCAATAAAGTCCATAAGGTTGTGTATATGAATGTTACTTGTTATTGTAATTTTTCCCGCCGTCGATGGTCACTATATTGCCGTCGGGCAGATGGGTCAGAGGCGTGACCTTGATGGAGCGCAGCGACGAGCGGCCGCCCGAGGGAGCGCTGTCGTGATAGAAAAGATACCACTTGCCGTCGACTTCCGTCACGGCCTGATGTGTGGTCCATCCTGTCACGGGAGTCAGTATCGTGCCGCCGTATACGAATGGCCCGTAAGGACTGTCGGACGTGGCATAGCATATCAGGTGCGACCCTCCGGTGGAGTAGGTAAGGTAATATTTGCCGTTATACTTGTGAATCCACGGCGCCTCGAAATAGCGGTGAGGATCCGATTCAAGCATGCGGTTGCCCAGCGAGTCGGTGATCACCACGTGGCGCATCGGCTCGGCAAGTTGCGTCATGTCGGCCGACAGACGACCCACGCGTGGCCCGAAAGCAACGTCGCCCTTTGCCGGACGCGGAGCCATCTCGCGCAATATGTTGTTGTCGTCATACCGCTGATTCTGCCCACCGTTCAGTCCCCCAAAATACAGGTAATAATCATCACCGTCCTTGAACACCGAGGGGTCGATACTGTAAGTGCCCCTGATGGGGTCGGGCATAGCCTTAAACGGACCTTCAGGCTTATCAGCCGTAGCCACACCTATGCGAAACAGTCCGTTCATATCCTTGGCCGAGAAATACAGGTAATATTTCCCGTCCTTCTCAGCCACATCTGTGGCCCACATCTGGCGCTCCACCCAAGGCACATCGTCGATCGACAGGATTACGCCGTGGTCGGTCACCTCGGCCGTCATCGGATCGCCCTGAAGCGAAAACACATGATAATCCTTCATATCATAGTGAGCGCCGTCCGACGCATCCGTAACCGGCGAATCCCAGTCGTGTGAAGTATAGATATATACCTTGCCGTCAAAAACATGAGCGGCAGGATCAGCCATATAGTCGGCAGGCCACAGATAGCGAGATTCCTGCACCACCGGCCCGGCCGCCAAAGCCGAAATGCCCGTCATGACCGCGGCGCATAAGAGGGTTGAGAATGATTTCATAATATAACAGGTAAGTAATCTTATTAACAATTATTTCAGAGCCTCCACGGCCTCACGTATACGAGCCATGGCAGTGCGAATGTTATCGTCGCTCGTGGCGTAGCTCAGTCTCAGATAACCCTGCATACCGAATGCAGCGCCGTCTACGGTAGCCACGTGAGCCTCCTCGAGCAGATACATGGCAAGCTCGCCCGAAGTGTGTATCACATTCCCCTTGGGAGTGGTGCGGCCCAGCAGCCCCGTCACGCGGGGGAAAAGATAAAACGCTCCCTGAGGCACATTCACCGTCCAGTCAGGAATCTGGCGCGCCAGCTCCACTATCAGGTCGCGGCGGCGGCGGAAAGCCTCACACATCTCCCTGACGCACTCCTGCGGCCCGTTGTAGGCGGCCTCGGCAGCCTTCTGCGCGATCGACGAGGCATTGCTCGAATACTGACCCTGAAGCTTCGACACAGCCTTGGCGATAGTCAGCGGAGCCGCGCAGTAACCTATACGCCAGCCCGTCATGGCATAAGCCTTCGACACACCGTTCACTATAATAGTGCGTCCCGCGATTTCAGGAAACGAGCCCAGCGACACGAAGCGTTCGGTGAAATTGATATGCTCGTAAATCTCGTCGGCCAGCACCATCACCTGAGGATAATCCTTCAGCACATCCACAAGCCCGCGCAGCTCCTCGGGCGAATACACGCTGCCCGTGGGATTTGACGGCGAGCACAGCATCACCATCACCGTGCGGGGAGTGATGGCCGCGCGCAGCTGCTCGGGAGTGATCTTGAAGTCACGCGATATATTGGCCTTGATTTCCACAGGCACACCCTCGGCAAGCTTCACCATCTCCACATAGCTCACCCACGCCGGCATAGGTATTATCACCTCGTCGCCGCGGTTCACGGTAGCCAATATCACGTTACACAGCGCCTGCTTGGCACCATTGCCCACCACTATCTGCTCCGGAGCGAAATTCAGGCCGTTCTCATCGCGCAGCTTGCGGCAGATAGCCTCGCGCAGCGACAGGAAACCCGGCACCGGAGTATAGAAAGTGAAATTATCGTCGATAGCTTTCTTGGCCGCATCCTTGATAAAGGAAGGCGTCGGGAAATCCGGTTCGCCCACCGACATGTTGATGACATCTACACCGGCAGCGCGGAGTTCATTGCTTTTTTGGCTCATTGCGAGTGTGGCCGATACGGCCAGCGACTTAACGCGGTCAGAAATATGGGTATTCATCATTAATAAAAAATTTTTCACAAAGGTAGCAAGAATTATTGAATATTCCACGCGATATTTCCCGGCGGGGCAAGAATAAAAAGAGCGTCGGAGTGTGGAATGTGGGGAAAATTGATTAAATTTGCAGTCTATTACCGTTTATGGTAAGCCACTTCAAGCAATCTATATAGCTATGCTAAATAAAATCAACGAGTTAAAGGCTGAAATCGATGCCCTGCAGGCTGCTGCGGCCGCCGATGTGGAGGCTCTCCGCATCGCTTATCTCAGTAAGAAAGGAAAAGTGTCGCAGCTCTTCAATGAGTTCCGCACTCTCTCGGCCGACCAGAAGCGCGAGCTCGGTCAGGCTATCAACGAGCTGAAAAATCATGCCACCGAGCGCATCAATGTTCTCAAGGAGTCGTTTGAGGGCGCTGCCGAGGCCGATACCGACATTGACCTTACCCGCTCGGAGGCGTCGCTGCCGCTCGGCACCCGTCATCCGCTCTCGCTTGTGCGCAACGAGATCATATCGATTTTCTCGCGCCTCGGCTTCACCATCGCCGAGGGTCCCGAGATCGAGGATGACTGGCATGTGTTCTCGTCGCTCAATTTTGCCGCCGATCACCCTGCGCGCGACATGCAGGATACTTTCTTCATACAGCGCAACCCCGACGTGCTGCTGCGCACCCACACCTCGTCGGTGCAGAGCCGCGTGATGGAAACCTCAAAGCCGCCTATCCGCATCATCTGCCCCGGTCGCGTGTATCGCAACGAGGCTATATCGGCACGCGCCCACTGCTTCTTCCATCAGGTCGAGGCGCTCTATGTGGATGAGAATGTGTCGTATGCCGACCTGCGACAGACGCTTCTCTACTTTGCCCGCGAGATGTTTGGCAACGATACTGAAATCCGCCTGCGTCCCAGCTACTTCCCCTTCACCGAGCCGTCGGCCGAGATGGATATATCCTGCAAGATATGCGGCGGCAAGGGCTGCGGATTCTGCAAGCACACCGGCTGGGTGGAGATACTCGGCTGCGGTATGGTCGACCCCAATGTGCTTGAGGCATGCGGCATCGACTCGAAGAAATACAGCGGCTTCGCCCTCGGCATGGGTATCGAGCGCATCACCAACCTCAAGTATCAGGTGAGCGACCTGCGTCTGTTCTCGGAGAACGACGTGAGATTCCTCGACGAGTTCAAGAGCGCCCGATGACAGTCGCCGAGCGCTACCGCCGGGTGATAGAGTGGTTTCAGCGCGCCATGCCTGTGGCTGAGACCGAGCTGCACTACGAGAATCCTTTTCAGCTCCTTGTGGCGGTGATTCTCTCGGCGCAGTGTACCGACAAGCGCGTCAATATCGTCACCCCGGCTCTTTTCAACGCATTTCCCACTCCTCAGGCCATGGCCGCCGCCACGGCCGAGGAGATTTTTCCATATATCAGTTCCGTGTCGTTTCCCAACAACAAGACCCGCAGCCTGCTCGGCATGGCACGTCGTCTTGTGGAGGAATATGGCGGCGAGGTGCCCGACGATATGGACAGCCTGCTGTCGCTCCCCGGTGTGGGGCGCAAGACGGCCAACGTGATACTCTCGGTGGTCTACAACCGCGCCGCTATGGCCGTGGACACCCACGTGTTCCGCGTGAGCGAGCGCATAGGTCTCACCACCCGCTCCCGTAATCCCCTCACTACCGAAAAGGCTCTCATGCGCCACATCCCCGCTGAAATCGTACCCAAGGCCCACCACTGGCTCATACTTCATGGCCGCTACGTGTGCAAGGCGCGCAAGCCGCTCTGCGATGAGTGCGGGCTGAAAGATGTGTGCCGCCATTACGCCAAGGAATCGTCAAATGGATAACTCATTCCTTTTCATCATCGAGGTACTCGGCACCATCGCTTTCGCCATAAGCGGCATAAGGCTTGCCGCGCGCAAGCATTTCGACTGGTTTGGCGCCTATACCATCGGACTTGTCACCGCCATAGGCGGCGGCACGCTCCGCGATGTGCTGCTCGATATTCCGGTATTCTGGATGCAGACGTGGTGGTATCTCGCCGTTACAGCCATATCGCTTGCTGTGGTGGTGATGTTTCACAAGGTTCTCACGTCAGGCTCCCGCTCGTTGTTTATATTCGACACCATCGGTCTGGCTTTGTTCGTGATGATAGGAATACAGAAGACCCTCGCCGTGGGCTATCCCATGTGGGTGGCGACGGTTATGGGCATCATCACCGGCTCATTCGGCGGCGTGGTGCGCGACATCATGATCAACGAGGAGCCGCTCTTTTTCCGCAAGGATATATATGCGACGGCATGCCTTGCCGGCGGACTGGTCTACTGGGTAGCCGCGCTTGCCGGATTCTCGCCCATAGTGCAGCAGAGTGCCTGTGCCGTGGTCATCATCGTGCTCCGCTACGGCGCCCTCCGCTACGGCTGGCACCTGCCCGTGCTCTCGTCGAGCGCCGACGAGTGACCCCAATCTGTTTTGTCTCCGGGTGCGGGCGCGAAAGAAAAAATCGCGTCTCTGCGGGGCAGGGACGCGATAAGGAAAATCAAGTGTCGCTTGTGAGCGGATTGTTCAGGAAAGGTCTTTGGATATAGCCACGATGCGCAGGTCGCAGTCGGCTATGAACTTCATGATGTTGGCGCGTTCCTCTGAGGGAAGCACGTCTTCCTCTATGCGGCGCAGGGCGTTGAATACCGATGTACCGGTCTGATATACGTGACGGTAAGCCTTGGCTATCTCGGTGATGGTATCCTCGCTGAAGCCGTTCTTGGCCATCACCTTGGCGTTCACTCCGAAATAGGCAGTGGGGTTATGGGCCATGATAACGTAGGGGGGCACGTTGCTGCCAATGCGGCAGCCGCCTTTCACCACTACCCAGTCGCCTATGCGGCAGCGCTCGTGGACGATGGCACCCGACGAGAGGATGGTGTTCTCACCCATCTCCACTTCGCCGGCCACGGACACGCCGTTGCCAATCACGTCGTTGCCCTTCAGGTGCGTGTCGTGACCCACGTGGGAATTGGCCATGAGGAAACAGCCGTCGCCTATGCGTGTGCCTCCTTCGGTGGCGATACCGCGGTTGATGATTACGTTTTCGCGTATGGTCACGTTATTGCCTATGTAGCAGTAGGTGAATCCGCCTTTCCAGCGGAAATCCTGAGGATCGGCACCTACGATGGCGCCCTGAAACACCTGACAGCCTGAACCCATGCGGGTGCCGCGCACGATGCTCGCGAAGGGGCGTATGACGCAGTTGTCGCCTATCTCTACATCCTTGTCGATGAAGGCAAACGGGTGAATGGTAACATTTTCGCCTATTTTGGCCGTGGGGTCGATGTAGGCTTTGTCGCTTATCATGATAATGAATATTTTTAAGGTTGAATAAATTAGCGTCCTCCGCCGAGTGACTGGTAGAGGTTGATGATAGCCTGCGAGGCGGTAAGATTGGAATTTACCATGCCGAGCTGAGCCTGAAGCAGACCCTGCTGGGCGGTGAGGACTTCAAGATAGGTGGTCGAGCCTCCGTAGAGCAGCAGCTCGGAGGTATAGTCGACCGACTTGGTGAGCTCCTCGACCTGCACGGCGAGATATTTCTGCTTGTCGACAGCTTTTTCGTAGACGGTCATGGCGTTTGACACCTCGGCCGCTGCGCTCATGATCGAGTATTCAAAGTTGTTGAGAGCCACCTGCTGCGAAGCCTTTGCAGCCTTGAGGCGTGCTATGTTCTGGCCGCGGGCAAAGAGGGGAGCCGTGAGGCTGCCGGCAAGCTGCAGGAACCAGTCGCCGGGATTCTTTATCATCGAGCCGAGCAGATTGGTGAATCCGCCGTTGGCCGTGATGGATATGCCGGGGTAGAATGCCGCGCGGGCCGACGCGGTGGAATAATATGCCACTGCAAAGCTCATTTCGGCTGCCTGCACGTCGGGACGGGCTGCAAGCGCTGTCATGGGTATCGCGGTGGTGTATTCTACCGGCGCGGTGAGCGATGCGCCGGCGGGCACGTCCCACTGCTGCGGCATCACGTTCATGAGCAGCGAGAGGGAATTGTTGAGATGATGCACCGACGATTCGAGATCGGTAATCGAAGCGAGTATGCTGTAATACTGCGCGTTGCTCTGCACTACGGCACTCTCGTTGAGGCGGCCGGCTTCCTTGAGGTCGCGCATCACCTGCACGCTCTGGCGCCACAGCTCGGCCGTGGAGCGCGATATTTCAAGCTGGGTGTTGAGCGCCGAAAGTGAGTAATAGCAGTTGGCCACGCCGGCTATGATCTGCGAGCGCACGGCGTGTTCGTAGGCCTTTGCCTGACGGTAGCCGGCCTCGGCGCCGCGCTTGGAGTTGAGAATCTTGCCGAAGATATCCACCTCCCAGCTCACAGCCAGAGGAATCTGATAGCTCCATGAAAGGGCACTCTTGGCGTAGGATGTGCCGGCACCGTTGGGTGCGAGCGCCACCGACGGCAGATAGCTCAGTCGCGCGCCCTGCATCTGAGCGTGGGCTATGTCGACGTTGAGCTTGGCGTTGGCGAGATCCTTGTTGTTTTCAAGGGCGCCGTTGATGAGGTCGACAAGCACGGGATCGGTAAATACCTGCTGCCAGCCGAGGTTGCCGAAAGCAAGTGAATCGGTCTGTTCCTCGAGGGCTACGGCATAATCGTGAACGAGCTGCGAGTCTACGTCCTTGACATCATATTTCTTGTATATCCCGCAGCCGTTGAGCACCGAGAGACTCAACGCTGCTGCGAGGATGATTGATATATTTCTGATTTTCATCTTGATAACGGAAAGAAGATGGATTAACGTGAATACTGCTCGATTTCGCTTTCGATACCCTGATTGTCAGTGTCCTCCCACTTGAGCGGCTTGACGCGCTCCTGAATGTACTGGAACACCACGAAGAGGGCCGGAACCACGAGCAGCTGCAGAATCATACCTATGAGCATACCGCCCACCGAGCCGGTACCGAGCGCTCGGTTACCGTTGGCTCCCGCGCCGGTGGCGAACATCATGGGGAGCAGACCTATAATCATGGCAAACGATGTCATGAGAATGGGTCGCAGACGGGCGGCTGCGCCGTCGATGGCGGCGTTGACGATCGACATGCCCGTGCGGCGGCGCTCAACGGCAAACTCAACGATGAGGATGGCGTTTTTGGCCAAAAGACCGATAAGCATGATGAGCGCGATCTGGAGGTAGATGTTGTTGTCGATGCCGGTGATGAGCGCGAAGATAAATGTACCCATCAGACCGAACGGAATCGAAAGGATTACCGCCCACGGCAGGATGTAGCTCTCATACTGGGCCGAGAGGAGCAGATATACGAAAAGCAGACACAGACCGAAGATGACGGCTGTGGCGCCGGCCGACGAGTTCTGTTCCTCGCGGGTCATACCCGAGTATTCAAAGCCGTAGCCCTGCGGGAGGGTCTGCGTCGCCACGCGGTTGATGGCTGCGATAGCCTCGCCCGACGAGTAGCCGGGGTTAGGCTGACCTGTAACCGAAATCGACTGGAACATGTTGAATCGGTTGAGAAGGTCGGGACCGTATACACGCTTGAGGGTGACATAGTTGGAGAGCGAAGCCATGCCGTTGCCGTTGCGCACCTTGATGGCGTTGAGTGTCTCGGGGTTCACGCGAGCCTCGGGCGATGCCTGCATCATCACTCGGTAGAGCTTGCCGAAGCGGTTGAAGTTGGATACATACATACCGCCGTAGTAACCCTGAAGCGTGGTGAGAATGGTGCTGGGCGAGATACCTGCCTGCTTGGCCTTGGCCACGTCGATATCGATCATGTATTGCGGGAAGGTGGGGTTGAACGTGGTGTAGGCCATCTGGATCTCAGGCTGGGCGTTGAGCTGGGCGAGGAAGCCCTGCACTATGGCGAAGAACTCGTTGACATCGCCACCGGTCTTGTCCTGCATTTCGATCGAGAAACCGTTGGTGACCGAGAAACCGGTGATCATAGGCGGAGCGAAATACATCACACGTCCGTCCTTGATGCGCATCGCGGTCAAACCGTAGAGTTGCTTTAGGATGTCGTCGGAACTCTCACCCTCGCCTCGTTCGCTCCAGTCGCGGAGGTTGAGAATGAATGTACCGTAGGTGGCGCCCTGTCCGGCCACGAATGAGTAACCGTTGATCATGGTGCGTGACTGGATGGCGGGAATCATGGCGCATATCGAGTCGACCTGCTTGAGCACTTCACCGGTGCGCTCCTGCGATGTGCCCGGGGGCATGTCGACCACGGCGAATATCGTACCGGTATCCTCGTTGGGTACCATACCGGTAGGAGTGCGGTTCATCAGGAACACGAGCAGAGCTATCGAAGCGGCCACGATGGCGCCGGATATAATCTTGTGGGCGATGAAGAACTGCACCAGCTTGCGGTAGACCTTGAGGATGCGGCGGTAGCCGGTCTCGAATCCCTCGTGGAAGCGCACGTTGAATATTCCTAACAGGGCAAGCACGGCGCAGAGCGACGCGATGATGAGCTTGAGGATATTTTCAGTGCTGTACCATCCGAGAATCATGAACACCACGGCGGCTATCACGAACAGGGCGGTCAACAGCGGCGGCATGGGGATGGTGAGCGACTTCTTGTAGCGTTTCTTCAGGGCTTCGCCGGCGGCCGAGTAGCTCTCGCTCAGGCGCTCCTTGAGCGGGGCGTCGGAGTCGTGGGCTTTAAGGAACACGGCGCAGAGTGCGGGCGAAAGCGTAAGGGCGTTGACAGCCGAGAAGAAGATGGCGATCGCCATGGTGATACCGAACTGGTTGTAGAACGTACCGCTCGTGCCCGGCATGAACGACACCGGGATAAACACGAGCATCATCACGAGCGTGATCGATATAAGGGCCGAGGCGATTTCGTTCATGGCGTCGATGGAAGCGCGCCGCGCGCTGTGGTAGCCCGCGTCGAGCTTGGCATGGACCGCCTCGACCACCACTATCGCGTCGTCGACCACAATCGCGATCGCAAGCACGATAGCCGAGAGGGTGATGAGGTTGATGGAGAATCCGATCAGATACATCACGAAGAATGTACCGATAAGTGCCACGGGAATAGCGATGGCGGGAATGATGGTGGAGCGGAAGTCCTGAAGGAACACATATACCACGATAAACACGAGGATGAATGCCTCGATGAGCGTGTGGATAACCTTGTCGATCGATGCGTTGAGGAATCGGTTGATGTTCATGGGGATGGTGAACGCCAGTCCCTTGGGAAGATCCTTGGAAGCCTCATCCACATAAGCCAGCACGGCGTCGATGGTCTGCGTGGCGTTGGAGCCCGGGGTCTGGAACACCATACAGTTCACGGCCGTCTTGCCGTTCATCGTATTGTGGAATCCGTAGGTCACGCGACCCAGTTCCACGTCGGCCACATCCTTAAGGTAGAGAACCTCGCCGTCGCTTGTGGCGCGCACCACGATATTCTCAAATTCCTCGGGAGTCACGAGGCGGCCTTTGTATTTCATCGTGTACTGGAACGTCTGGTCGCCCTGTTCGCCGAACGCACCGGGGGCGGCCTCGATATTCTGCTCGGCCAGAGCGGCTGAAACATCGGTAGGCATGAGGCCGTACTGAGCCATCACGTCGGGCTTGAGCCATATACGCATGGAGTAGTCGGCACCCATCACCATCACGTCGCCCACACCCGAGATACGCTGAAGCGCGGGGACGATGTTGATTTTCATGTAGTTCTCGATAAACTCCTCGCCGTAGGTGTCGTCCTCGGCATAGAGGCAGACAGCCACGAGCATCGAAGTCTGACGCTTCTGGGTGATCACACCCACGCGGGTAACTTCGGCGGGCAGAAGACCCTGAGCCTTTGCCACGCGGTTCTGCACGTCTACGGCAGCCATATCCGGGTCACGGCCCTGCTTGAAGTAGATATTGATGGTGGCCGAGCCGGTATTGGTTGCGGTCGAGGTCATGTAGTTCATGTCCTGCGCGCCGTTGATCGATTCCTCGAGGGGCGCGATAACCGAGTTGAGCACGGCCTGTGCGTTGGCACCGGTATAGGTGGTGGTCACCGATACAGTAGGCGGCGCGATGTCAGGATACTGCTGAACGGGAAGCGCCATAAGTCCAATCAGACCCAGCAGGACGATGAAGATCGAAATCACCGTCGAGAGCACAGGTCGATTGATAAACGTATCAAGTTTCATTGCAAGTCAGTTGAATTGAAATGTGTGTGTGGATGGTTGACGTGATTGTTATTCGGCCGCGGGGGCTTCGGGAGCCGCGGGAGCGGCAGCTTCTTTGGGCTGGATGGTGACACCGGCTTTCACCGTGGTGCCGATACCTTCTATGGCGATGCGGTCGCCGGGCTTGAGGCCTGAAGTGACTATGAAGTTGCGGCCGTCGTTCATATCCTCTACGGTGATCACGGTCTGCACTACCTTGTTGGAGTCATTGACCACGTAGGCGAAGCGGCGGTCCTGAAGTTCTGAAGTGGCGCGCTGGGGAATCGTGATCACGTTTTCGCTGTAGGAGGGGAGCACGATGGTACCGGTGGAGCCGCTGCGGAGCACACCCGAGGGGTTGCTGAAGAGCGCGCGCACGTTGGATGCGCCCGTGGTGGGATCGATCACACCCGAAACGGTGGCGATTTTACCTTCGAGGGGATATACCGAGCCGTCGGCGAGGCGGAGCTGCACGGCGGGAAGCGCGGCGATGGCTGCGTTGAGCGAGGTGGCGCCGTTGCCCACAAGGTCAAGGGCCTCTTTCTCGGTCAGCGAGAAGTAAGCGTAGACCTGAGAGTTGTCGCTCACGGTGGTGAGGGGCTCTACCGACGAGGGAGAAGCGAGCGAGCCTTCACGGTTGGGTATCGAGCCTACCACGCCGTCGCTGGGAGCTGTCACGGTGGTGTAGGCGAGATTTTTCTGAGCTGTCACCAGAGCTGCCTGCGCTGTGGCCAGAGAGGCTTTGGCCTGACTGAGCTGATTGGCGGCCATCTGGTACTCATATTCGCTGATGATATTCTTGTCGAGAAGATGTTTTTTATTGTCGGCGGTGAGCTGAGCGGTGTTCACGGCTGCCTGTGCCGAATTTACCTGAGCGCGTGCCTGATCTACGGCGGCGTTAAACTGCACCTGATCGAGAGTGAAAAGCACCTGACCTTTGCGCACGTAGTCACCTTCATCTACATGTACCTTGGTGATGAAGCCGGTTACCTGCGGGCGGATTGCGATGTCGGTTTTACCTTTGATAGTTGCCGGGAAAGTGTTGTCGACACGGGTGTCGGAAGCCGATACCACCATTGTCGAGATCTCGGGGGCGGGCATCGCACCGGCACCCTGCTGCTGACCTTTGCCCGAGCAGGAGGAAAGCATGGCGGCCGAGAGGCCAAGACCTAAAACAGTGAGTGAAAGAAAATTGATTTTCATCGCTTTATATAAAAACATTTGTGATTAATTTCAAGACACGTAATAGAAATTGCATATTGAGGTACAAAGTTACTCAGAAATTTGTCAAAATGCACTATTATGGTGAAGAATTATGGAAAAATACGCAAAAATTGCGGCTTTTGTTCCTATAATTGCCAATCCGGTTCGGCCGCTGCGACGAAAAAAAGCCCGTTATACCTTTCTATCAAGGGATAACAGGACTAAGCCATAAGGCATGTGATTCGTAAATTTTCAACTAATGTAGAGATCATATCATACTTACAATAATCACACCTGACTCGCAGCATTCGGGTCATCGCGACTCTATCTCTGCGGGCGGTTGCCTTTCCTTAGTCTTGGTTATAGCGTAAAAATTTTATCAGTATAAGGATTGCAACGACAGGTGAAATTTTGGGCAAAGTTACCACAGCTTTCTGATTAATCCAAAGGAATTAATAAAATTTAACAATAATTACAAAGCGGGGATCGCCTGAATATGGAGCGGGGGTATCAAAATCAAATAGCGCCCGTGGGCGCTGAATTATTCGTAACCGGCGCCGCCGTAGCTCAGCGAAGGCGTCGCCGGTTA
>JAIDUB010000065.1 GCA_029060405.1 Duncaniella sp.
GTTGTCGGGGTTGACTTCCATGATGTCGGCCATATAGTCCCACCAGCGGCGTGTGATTTCGTCGGCGGCTTCGGCGTCCTGTGAGTTGGAGTCGCCTTCCACTTCCTGATATCCGAAAAGAATATTTGTGTCTTTGTCCCAGAAGATCGAATAGTTTTTCACGCCGCTCTGAGTGATGCGCTCGCGGAGTTCGGGCCACAGGGCAGCGTGGCGGCGGGCGTATTCTTCTTCACATCCGGGCTTGAGATACATTTTAAAGGCAAATCGTGTCATGGTTTCAGTATTAAGGAATATTTATCGGGTGAATTGATTATTTCTCGGGCTTTCAGGAAAATGGGATTGTTGAGATATGCCACGCGGTAATACACGTCCTGCCCATACAGGTCGCGGCCTATCAGAGCCTTGACGATGTTGGCGAGATATGAAGCCGAACGGTCATATTGCTCCTGATTGAACTCGATGCCTTCGGCCGTGGCGGCGTCGACGAGTTCTTTCAATAGTGCATCTCCGGCTTCGAAATGGGCTATATAGCTTTCTGCCTTGGGATATGATTTCAGCATTGCCTTGCGGTGATTCTCGACATAGGTGACGCAGAACTTGTTGAGCACTCCCTTGGCCACGATGTCGCGATACCAATGCGTGAAGAAAGTGGTATCGAGCGGCACATTGATGTCGGGCATGATGCCACCTCCACCGTAGACCGGACGGGCATTGCGGATGGTGCGGTAGAGGAGTGAATCGGCATAATGATATGCTGAGTCGGCATTGAGGAGTTCACCGTTGTTGTAGCGGTCGGCTATGTCGTGATAGTAGCTGTCAGGATCTCCCGATACGTAGGGCTTCTGTATGCAGCGCCCCGAGGGGGTATAGTATTTCGACACGGTGAGGCGCATCATCGAGCCGTCGGGGAACGGGAACGGACGCTGCACGAGGCCTTTGCCGAATGTGCGCCGCCCTACGATCACGCCGCGGTCATTGTCCTGAATGGCTCCGGCGAGAATCTCGGCTGCCGATGCCGAATACTGGTCGACCATCACCACAACGGGGTTGTCGAGCAAAATGCCGTCTTCGTCGGCCACATAATCAGTGCGGCCGAGGCGGGGTGCGTCGGTAAACACGAGCAGGTCGCCTTTGCGCAGAAACATATTGGCTATCTCATATGCTGATTTCAGGTATCCGCCCGAGTTGCCCGTGAGGTCGACTATGAGGTTTTTCATACCTTTCTTTTTCATGGCGGCGATAGCCTCGCGCATCTCTGAAGGAGTGTTTTCGGCAAACCGCGATACCACGACGACTCCCGTATTGGCATCGGCCATAAACCAAGCGTCGACGCTGTTGATGGGTATGTCGCGGCGGATGACGTTGAACGTGATTGTGCCGTCGACACCGCGGCGCTTTACTTTAAGCACGGCTTCGGTGTCACGTGGCCCGCGCAGAATCTTCATGATGTCGGTGTTTTTCATTTTCACTCCGGCAATCACGGTGTCGTTGCACTCGATTATGCGGTCGCCCGGTAATATACCTACCTGTTCCGACGGACCTCCGGGAATGGTCTCGATTACGTAGAGCGTATCGTTGAGCATCTGGAAGCGCACGCCTATGCCTGAGAAATTGCCTTCGAGCGGCTCGTTGAGCTGGCGGGTTTCATCGGCGGTGGAGTAGGCCGAATGCGGGTCGAGGGTCTTGAGCATGGCAATGATAGCCTGCTCGACCATCTTGTCGGCGTCGACCGAGTCGACATAGTAGTTTTCAATCACTGCTTCGGCGAGCCGCAGTTTGCGCTCGGCGGGAAACTGTGACGCTGTGTTGTCGTTGCCTCGCGTCGAAAGCGCGGCGGCAGTAAGAAACAGGAATAATATGGGTAGTAATCTTTTCATCGGTAATCAGTAAGATTCGGGCTGTGGAATAAATTCGGAGGTGTCGAAGTCATATTTCTCAAGCTCCCTCACAACCGATGAACTTATTGATGCAAGCTCGGGAAGGGAGTAGAGAATTACGGTCTCTATTCCGGCTATGCGGCGGTTGACATCGGCCATCGCACGCTCGTATTCAAAATCGGTGACGGAGCGGATGCCACGCAGTATCCACCGCGCCTGATGCTGGCGGCAGGCATCGACCGTCAGACCTGAGTAGGCTATAACCTCCACCCGGGGATCGTCGCCGTAGAGACGGGCGATGGCGTCGATGCGGTCGTCGACGGGCACTACCGATGACTTTGAATCGTTTTCGCCCACGGCTATTATGATGCGGTCGAAAAGCGGCAGAGCGCGGTCGACCAGCGATTTATGCCCGATGGTGAACGGGTCGAACGTACCGGGAAAGAGCACGATGCGCTCGCCGGTGTCAAATTCAGGAAATCTCGGAATCATCTTCTACAACGAGGTTTTTAATAATGAAACCCTGACGCTCAAGGGTGTTTTTGCCCATGTAGAACTCCAGCAGACGCGCCACGGCGTCGTCTTTGCGGAGCAGCACGCGGTCAAGGCGCATTTCCGGACCGATGAATCCCTTGAACTCGTCGGGCGAAATCTCGCCGAGACCTTTGAATCGGGTGATTTCGGCGTTGGCGCCCAGACGGTTGATGGCGGCTATGCGTTCTTCGTCGGAATAGCAGTAATAAGTATCGGCTTCGGCGGCCTTGGCGTTTTTGGAACCGCGTTTGGAGGTCTTGCGGTTACGCACGCGGAAGAGCGGGGTCTGTAAAACATACAGGTGACCCTTCTTCACCATATCAGGGAAATACTGGAGGAAGAATGTAAGCAGCAGCAGGCGTATGTGCATGCCGTCGACATCGGCATCGGTGGCTATTATGACCTTGTTGTAACGTAGTCCGTCGATGCCTTCCTCAATATTCAGAGCGGCCTGAAGGAGATTGAATTCATCGTTTTCGTAAAGGATTTTTTCAGGGACGCCGTAGGAGTTTTTAGGCTTACCGCGCAGCGAGAATACCGCCTGAGTCTCCACGTCGCGAATCTTGGTGATCGATCCCGCAGCCGAGTCGCCCTCGGTGATGAAGATAGAGCTTTCGAGTTTCTTATCTTCCGAGCCTTTAGGGTCGTTGAGGTGCACACGGCAGTCGAGCAGCTTCTTGTTGTGAAGATTTACTTTTTTTGCCTTCTCGCGGGCAACCTTGGTGACCACTGCGAGTGACTTGCGCTCCTTCTCGCTTTCCTGTACCTTCTTGAGTATCACCTGAGCCACATCGAGGTTGCGGTGCAGGTAGTTGTCAAGCTCTTTTTTGATGAAGTCGTTGACGAATTTGTTGACCGTCGGACCGTCGGGCCACATGTCGCGGGAGTTCAGCTTTGTCTTTGTCTGCGATTCAAATACCGGCGCCTCCACCTTTATGGAAACTGCCGCAATGATGCCGTTGCGTATGTCGCCGGGCTCGAAGTTGCGGTCAAAGAAATCCTTGAGCGTGCGGGCCACGGCTTCTTTGAAAGCAGCGAGATGTGTGCCTCCGCTTGTGGTGTTCTGTCCGTTGACAAAAGTGTGGTATTCCTCACCGCGCTGGTTGGTGTGGGTGAAGGCCACTTCGATGTCCTCGCCTATGAGGTGGATAGGCTCGTAGAGCGGATCCATGGTTATGGAGTCGCGCAGCAGGTCGAGCAGGCCGTTGCGCGAGATGTAGCGTTGCCCGTTGAGCACGATCGCCATGCCCGAGTTGAGGTAGGTGTATTTCTTGATCAGCGGAACGATGAATTCCATGCGGAATCGGTAGTTGCGGAATATCGAGGCGTCGGGGGTGAATTTCACCAGTGTGCCCGAAGGTTCGTCGGAGTCCTCGATGGGGGTCTCGTCGAGGATATTTCCTGCGGAGTAAACCACGGTCTTCATCTTTCCGTCGCGGAACGAGGTGACTTCCATGCGCGATGAAAGTGCGTTGACCGCCTTGATGCCCACGCCGTTGAGACCTACGGATTTCTTGAATGCCTTGCCGTCGTATTTACCGCCGGTGTTCATTCGGGAGGTGGCGTCGACAAGTTTGCCCAAAGGAATACCGCGCCCGTTGTCGCGAACGCTCACGGTGGTATCGTCGACATCAATGGTGATTGCTTTTCCGAATCCCATCATGTACTCGTCGACTGAGTTGTCGAGCACCTCCTTGACAAGCACATAGATACCGTCGTCTCCGTAAGATCCGTCGCCGAGGTTGCCGATATACATGCCGGGACGCTCGCGGATGTGTTCGTTCCACGAGAGGGTCTTTATATCGTCTTCGGTATAATTTTCTGAGCCGTTTACGTCGATAACGGCATCATCATCGTCGGTGATAAGTTCGGTAATATCGTCTGCCATTTGTGTCTATGATAGTCTAATATGCAAAGATACAAATTTTTCGGGAAATATGGATAATCTAAGGATAGTTAAATAGACTGTCTCATAATTCAAAAGAATATCCGAAAGGCATCGGATGAGGCTGTGTCAAAATATACTATTTCAAAATGAGTATGGGCGTCCGCAGGCCGCCGAGTTACTCGTAGCCCGGGTCGCCGAAGCACTGCGCAGGCGCCCCGGGAAAATGGAAATGATCCAAAAGGCGTCCGATAGGCCGCCGAATGTAATGCAAATCAACAAGTTATTCAATCGGCGGCCTTGCGGACGCCTATGCTTAAGTATCAGATAACCGGCGACGCCTTCGCTGAGCTACGGCGGCGCCGGTTACGAAAAAATCAGCGCCCACGGGCGCTATTTGATTTTTGACACAGCCTCAATAAAGCGTCTTGCAGACGCTTATATCCATTGTGAAAAAACAATTTTTACACAATCTATTGGGAATCGTCAAAATGATGATTATTCCACCGTCACGGATTTTGCGAGGTTGCGGGGCATGTCGACGTTCTTGCCCTTGTTGATGGCGATGTAGTAGGCCAGCAACTGCAGGGGAATAGATGCCACGATGGGGGTGAGGCATTCGTGCACCTCGGGAATGTCGAGGCAATAATCGGCGATGTTGTCCATCGATGTGTTGCCTTTGCTCACGATGGCAAGCACATGGCCGCCGCGGCTCTTGACCTGCTGGACGTTGGAGATAATCTTGTCGTAGAGCGAGTCGCTGGGCGCGATGATCACACTGGGCATTTCCTGATCGATAAGGGCGATGGGGCCGTGTTTCATCTCGGCAGCAGGGTAGCCCTCGGCATGAATATATGATATTTCTTTAAGTTTCAGGGCGCCTTCGAGCGCGGTGGGGTAGTTGTAGCCGCGGCCGAGATAAAGGAAGTTGCGCGCGTAGGTGAATATGTTGGAAAGCTCCTTGATGCGCGGCGCGAGCTTGAGCACTTCCTCGATGGTCTCGGGAAGAGCGCTGATGCCGTCGGCGATCTTCTTTACTGTATCGGGTGATACCGTGCCGCGGAGCTGACCTACGGCGAGGGCAAGCAGGGTGAGCACGGTGACCTGTCCGGTAAACGCTTTGGTCGATGCCACTCCTATCTCGGGGCCTACGTGGATGTAGGTGCCGGAATCGGTGTTGCGGGGGATGGATGCACCTACCACATTGCATACGCCGTAGACAAAAGCACCTTTCTTACGTGCAAGCTGAATGGCTGCGAGTGTGTCGGCTGTCTCACCTGACTGGGAGATGGCGATTACCACGTCGTCGGGGGTGAGGTAGGGATTGGAGTAACGGAATTCCGATGCGTATTCCACCTCCACGGGAAGGTTGCAGAAATCCTGAAGCAGACGCTTGCCGATGAGGGCGGCATGCCACGATGTGCCGCATGCCACGAGGACTATACGCTTGCACTTGGCAAACACGTCGCGGTTGAGTTCGACACCCGAGAGCTTGATTCGGGAACTGTCTTCCACGATGCGTCCGCGCAGACAGTCGCGCAGGGTGGTGGGCTGCTCGAATATTTCCTTGAGCATGAAGGTATCATAGCCACCTTTCTCGAGCTGAGCGAGAGAGAGCTTGATTTCCTGAATGTCGATATCGCTTTTGTGGAAGTCGGTCAGGTCGAGGATCTGAAGTTCTTCGTTGCGCTTGATAAGGGCGATTTCGTTGTCTTTCAGATAGATGACCTTGTCGGTATATCCTACGATGGGGGTTGCGTCGCTGGCAATGAATGTCTCGCCGTCGCCCAAGCCTATCACGAGGGGTGATGCCTTGCGGGCCACAATGAGCGTGTCGGGATTGTTTACTTCGATAAGACCGATGGCAAAAGCACCTTCGACCTGACGAAGGGCGCTGGTAACTGCCTCGAAAAGGGTGCATCCGTTTTCATTGCGGATATATGCGATGAACTGCACGAGTACTTCGGTGTCGGTTTCAGAGGTGAACTCTACTCCGTTGTCGAGCAGCATTTTCTTGATTACCGCATAGTTTTCGATTGTGCCGTTGTGGACAAGAGCGATAGTGCCGTCCTGCGACAGGTGGGGGTGAGCGTTGATATTGTTAGGCTCACCGTGAGTAGCCCAGCGAGTGTGGGCGATACCGAGATGGCCCGACAGATTCACACCTGCCGCTGCCTGCTCGAGGTTGGATACTTTTCCTTTGGCTTTGCAAACTTCAAGCGACCCGTCGTCGTTGACCACAGCCACGCCGGCGCTGTCATATCCTCGGTATTCGAGGCGATGAAGTCCGCTTATGAGAATGTTATAGGCCTCTCGGTGGCCTAAATAGCCTACTATTCCGCACATAAGGTAAATATGGTATAAAACTCATATACTCTGCGTCGCATCCTTCTCTCAGGCTGCACTCTTCCTGCTGAGCTGCAGGGAGGATATGAGATGTGTTAATGGTTAACCGGTTAAAAAATATATTCAGCGGATATTAATCCGATACAAAGATAAGTAAAAATAGCCGAATAACCAATTTTTACCGACAGATTAACAATTTTCACCCTCGCATATAGCACCGGGGCGCCGATTTAAAACAGACACCCCGGCTGATTGACAGAGTTATACGTGATTATTTCACCAGCGTCTTGATACCGTTGATGATATATATTCCGGGTACGAGCGGGCGCGAGCACTTGACGCCGCTGAGGTTGTAGATTTCCCCGGCGCTTTCAAGGTTGCCTGCGATGCTTTCGATTCCGGTGGTGGGATTGGTGAGTTCAAACAGTATCTGCTTGTTGCTCGCCGGGCTGCTGCCGAGGTAAAGCATGGCGAAATACTGGCCGTTGTCGAGCGACGAGAGGTTGATTTCAGCCTCTTTCGATTCCGATTGTCCGGCATTGAGGTAATACACCGGCGTGCTTTGTGAGTATACGCTCGATACCGATCCCGAACGGTTGGGGAAAATGACGATCTGTAATGAATTGCTGAAATATCCTTGAGTGCAGCTGATTTCAACCTTGAATTTTACCGATGATTTATCGGTTATCACGGTCGGTGATACGAGGTCAAAGGCAAGAGTGCTTACCGAAGCCGCGCCGGGGTTGGCAGCGACCGTGACGTCGACAGCCTCGCTTAAGTGATTGCCATCGCCGTCGCAGAATACAAGACTATAATTCCCCGGGACAAAATCAGCGCCGCTTACTGCAAGGAATGTAGCCGTAACATCGCTGAACTGCTGCGACGCACCGCCGATCAGATCTAATGGAATAGGATCAGACTCGGCAACGAGCTTGCCGCCGGCATCGAAGAGCGAGGGTACTATCTCGCCTATGAATTCCTCGCTGCCGGGGTTAGTAACGGTGAAGCTTAGCGGAGTGAGACGCTCTGCATATATTTCAGACATTGTGGTAATGTCGGTTACGTTCACTGTGGCTTTCGGCGGTGCGGTGAATTTTATGGTATTGCCTTCGACGTTGGCGAACTGCTTGCCTGTAACTGTCGCGTAGGAGTGCATGTCTTCCCACTGACCGCCTTCGTAGCTATAAGCAG
This sequence comes from Duncaniella sp., assembly GCA_029060405.1. Lineage (GTDB taxonomy): Bacteria > Bacteroidota > Bacteroidia > Bacteroidales > Muribaculaceae > Duncaniella. The sequence goes on from JAIDUB010000065.1 coordinate 7,834, forward strand.
GGGTGACCACATAGTCGCCCTCGGCGAGGTCGGATGGCAGCTTTACGGTCATAGATTGGTAGTAGCCGGTAGGTGGAAGATTTCCCCAGTTGTTAAGCGCCTCAACGTAGCGGACTGAATTATCGTCGGTGCGCAGGAATTTGATTCCACCTTTCAATCCGGGAATCGTCACGGCGCTGCCGTTCATGAAACCGCCGCTGAAAGAGAAATATGAACCTGAGGTGGCAGATGTCTCCTGAGGATTGAAATTCTCGATGTTATACATCATGTAGGTATAATGAGAGTCGGCACGGGCGGGTTGCACGCCTATCACCACATCCTGATCCATGTTGTAGCCGCCGGCTCCACCACCTGTACCGAGGCTGCCGGGATTGAGAGCCGTGAGCAGGAAATATCCGTCGCTCATGCCGCCCCAGCCCCAGTTGAAGTGGAAATATCCATTGTCGCTGTAGCCGTCGCACACAAATTCATGTCCGCCGCCCGAACCTTGTCCGCCGTAAAGCACCGGACGACCCTCTTTAAGTTCGCTGTAGATCAGTTCTTCCCATTCAACGAGGCCGAAAGCATTGCGCTGGGCGAGCCAGATGGATTTGTCGTAGTTGAAGTTGTCGATAAGAGTGCCGGGAATCTTAGCGCTTGAGGCGCCGCTCGACTGGGGCGAATACTGCATGTTGACACCCACACCGCAGGCATACATCAGAGTCGCCACCGCTGCTTGCGATTCAGTGGAGCTCGACGAGTCATAGGTATCGGTCATGAGATCCCATTCAAATGTGGTGTTGCCGTAGTCGAAACTGAGATTCTGACCGTTGAGGGTATATGATACCACACCCGTGCCACTCTCGGGATAACCGTGATATTTCAATACCTGAGCCATTGCGGTAGCGACGCATCCGGTCACACTTCGCCGGCCACCTATCACGGGACAATCATTATTATATGGGCTGTCCTGATTCCAGCGGGTGGCTATCATCGGGGCGATTGCGGGGCGATCGACGCGAGGAGCGCGTGTAGCGGATACGGCCGAAACTGATTTCAGATAATCTATTTCCTGATTAAGACATTCCAGCCAGTAGGCGAGGTTGGGGTTGACGTCGGCGTCAAATTCCGATGCGCAGGAATAGCCGAGCAGTGCGGGAGCTGCATCATCGTCGGGGAGCACCACGAAACCTGTTTTGCCCGAGAAGATGTAGAGATTGCCCACTGTATCGGTGAGCCTGAAATCCGAAGCCGGTGCCTTGTGGATTGATGACGACAGAAGCCTGTCGGCGCTCATGCGGGCGAGTGCCTCATCGGGACTCAGCGGCGCGCCCATGACTGAGGGAACAGCTGCGACAGCACCGAGCAAGATTGCGGTAAAAGTCTTTTTCATAGAGCTGGAAGCGTAATATGCGTTAACAATTTGAGTCACAAAGATAATAAATTTTTTACCTGCCGCTAAGAATTATGATGCGAAAAGGATACTATTTTATCTTCGTCAGGATTACGATGTATTCATTCGTCATAGTCGCCGCCGTCTCTCCGGTAATATTTGAGGGACTGTTTTTTAACGGCATCCTCTTATTCGGGATTTCGCGTATGATTGTAGTTTCATGTCTGAATCCACATTTTTCAAACATTTCAGCGGTGAAAAAATCTAAGCTGATTTGGATTGATTTCACCCGTCGGTTGCCTACTACATAGCAAGCCCTGCCGCCCTTTCTGACTACAGTTGCAATATTTTTTATCGATTTCCAGTAATCATTCAGGAAGGAGATGACCTCATAATATCTTTTACTGTCCAAATGCTGTATTTCATTTAATTCATCACATATACTTTTGGTAGTAAATTGAGGAATTCTTGATATGGTACCGCCCATGAGGATACGGTCAAGAGATTTGGCGTTCTCAAAATTAAACCATTCGTTAGCCCATCTGCTGAACTGACCGTATGCTACCGTGGTGTGGCTATCGCCGTAAGGAGGAGAAGTGACGATCATATCAACACTATTTAACGGAAGTATCTCGGACGGTATTACGCTTGATGTATTGAAATCATAGACCGAGGCGAGATCGGTCGTGCCTGTAGAATTGAAAGATTCCAATCCATTCAGATTCCGTTGAATTTTCTTCTCGAACGTGCAGAATACATCAGGATTAAATTTTGAAATCTGTTTATCGCTCATCCGATAGCGTTTAAATTCACTGTTCCTTGTATAGCTTACTTCTCTTACTGTTTCGGATAGACAAAGTAAAAAGAAATCTTGAATTTCAGGCTTTAACTCTAATATTATTTGATTTAGATAAGATAACTTGTACAGACTGTCGCGGGAGTACCAAAAATCATAGTTGTAGATCCTGCTGAAATCGGTATTGATTACGTCAACAGGATTGTATATCATAATGCTCGCAGTTATGTATGCAATGCCGGCATTAATATCATCAATATTGAAATGTCTGTTTTTTACCCGGCTCATAAATCGAGCGAGTGGATTAAGGTCTGTTCCTATAGAATGGATGCCTTTAATAGAGGATTCCACTAAAGTAGTGCCGCTTCCAACGTATGGGTCAAATATCACATTAAGATTTCCCTCGGGCGCAAAGTCCTCAATCAGTTTCCTTGCAATCTGAGGAATCATCATAGCCGGATACGTATGATAACAGTGGGTAAATTCTTTCGTATCTGCCGTACGAAAATTCCAGTAGTTATCAATTACTCGATTATACATTATGGTGTATCAGTAAATTCTTTTATTTCATTTCATAGATGAGACTTGCGCGCAAAGATACAAAATTTCTCTCAAATTGAGGGGACTTGCGAATGTTGGAATTAATAATTTTGCTCTCAAAATGAGAGAAATTATGGAGAAATCTGATTATCAGAATGAAGTTGTCAACAGGATTCGACAACTAAGAATTGACAATGAGGTAAGCCAAATAGGATTGGCCGGTATTATCGATGTCAGTGCCGGTCAAATCGGTAATATTGAAAGTCCGAAATTTCAACATAAGTACACGCTGAAGCAACTATACTTAATTTCCAAATATTTCAATGTACCTGTTTCTTATCTGCTTACAGGTAAAAAGGAAATCTTAGATTGCGAATCTTTCATAATGGCCTTGATAAGATATGACGAATAAAGATAAAATAATTGACGCTTTTCGTAAGGTAAAAGCGTTGGGCTGGATTAAAAGCCACAGACGCAATAACACTGGCATAGGAAAAACGTTTGAAGATTGCATAGGTGTAGTTGAAAACAATCTTAACGAGCCTGACTTATATGGGTATGAAATCAAATCACATAGGGAGGAATCGTCCTCATATGTCACACTATTCACAAAATCTCCTTCATATCCGAAAAGAGGAGCAAATGCGTATCTGAAGGATAATTTTGGAGAAAATTATCCCGGCAGTGATATGAAGAAACTGCATACGTCGATATTTGCTAATGGTTTTAACTCGTTTATGGGGCGTTATTCTTTCAAGTTGTTGCATAAACCTGAGGAAAAAAGAATCTATATAGGTGTATTCACATTAGGCGGTGGCACGTTATTGGACGATTCAGTATATTACACATACGATGATATCAGCAAGGCCCTGAATGATAAATTGCATAATCTTCTATATGTAAAGGCGCGGCGAGTTCATAATTCTGACGGTACGGAATCGTTTAGCTTTGATTCGGCGGAAATATATACCACACCTTCTTTAGATAAATTTTTGAGTATGCTTGACAAAGGAGAAATTATGTACGATATAAGAATGGGTGCCTACAGCAGCGGTAGAAATATTGGAAAGCCGCATGATCACGGAAGCGGTTTTAGAATAATGGAAAAGAATATTAAAGAACTTTATTCTTATCATGAAGATGTGATGTAATATCCTCATAAGGTAAAAAATCGGCGGCATCGACTCAAAGTCGATGCCGCCATAGTTTTGGATGGAAACCGGGCTATCAGCAGCCGCGGGCGTCTTTTACATACTTGAGGGCTTCGGCGCACTTGTCGGTGACATATTTCCAGTCGCCAGCAGCAACCTTGTCGCCGGGGAAGAGCTTGGAACCCATGCCTACGCAGAACACGCCGGCCTTGATCCAAGAGGTGAGGTTCTCGAGGGTGGGTTCAACACCGCCGGTAACCATGAGCTTCGACCATGGCATGGGAGCCATGAGACCCTTGACGAGTTTCGGACCGAGAACATCGCCGGGGAAGATCTTGCAAAGATCGCAACCAACTTCCTGAGCGGCGCCTACCTCAGATACTGAGCCGCAACCGGGAGTGTAGGGGACGAGGCGACGGTTGCATACGCGGGCAACTTCGGGGTTGAAAAGCGGGCCAACAACGAAGCATGCACCGAGCTGGATGTAGAGAGCAGCAGTAGCGGGATCAACTACCGAACCTACTCCCATAGCCATGTCGGGGCACTCTTTAGCTGCATATTTTACAACTTCGGCAAATACTTCGTGAGCGAAGTCGCCGCGGTTGGTGAACTCAAATGCGCGGACGCCACCTTTGTAGCAAGCCTTTACGACCTGCTTGGCAACTTCGGCATCCTTGTGATAGAACACGGGTACCATACCGGTCTCACCCATCTTCTTCAGCACTGCGATTTTATCAAAACGTGCCATCTTATCTTATTAAAAAAATGAGAATTTTGAATGTGGAATTTAAAATTTCGGATGATTAATCATTAATCATTAATCATTTAGCGCTGTACGCGGCCATTGGCGCTACCGCCTGCGAGAGCCTTCACTTCGTCGACAGTCACGAGGTTGAAGTCGCCAGGGATAGTCTGCTTGAGAGCCGAAGCGGCAACGGCAAATTCGAGGGCCTCACCCTGAGTGGGCATGGTGAGAAGACCGTAGATGATACCGCCCGAGAAAGAGTCGCCGCCACCTACGCGGTCGATGATGGGGTTGATATCGTAGCGCTTTGACTCATAGAATTCCTTGCCGTTGTAGATCATAGCCTTCCAGCCGTTGTGGGTAGCTGAGAATGATTCGCGGAGGGTTGAGATCACATACTCGAAGTTAAATTCTTCAGCCATAGCCTTGAAGATACCCTTGTAGCCTTCAGCATTGGTTTCGCCGCCTTCCACGTCAGCATCGGGCTTGAAGCCGAGGCAGAGTTCGGCATCTTCCTCGTTGCCGATACAAACATCGACATACTTCATGAGAGGACGCATGATAGACTGAGCTTTTTCCTTGGTCCAGAGTTTCTTGCGGAAGTTGAGGTCAACCGATACCTTTACGCCGTGACGCTTGGCAGCCTCGCAGGCGAGACGGGTGAGCTCGGCAGCCTTGTCGGAGATAGCGGGAGTGATACCGCTCCAGTGGAACCAGCTTGCGCCTTCCATGATAGCGTCGAAATCGAAATCTTCGGGATCAGCCTCGGAGATAGCGGAGTGAGCGCGGTCATAGATAACCTTCGAGGGGCGCATGGAAGCACCGGTCTCGCAGTAGTAGATACCTACACGGTCGCCGCCACGGGCAATATGGTCGGTCTTTACGCCATAACGACGGAGTGCGTTGAGGGCAGCCTGGCCGATTTCGTGTTTGGGAAGTTTGGTTACAAAGTAAGCGTCGAGACCATAGTTGGCGCAGCTTACGGCTACGTTAGCTTCACCACCACCCCAGATTACATCAAAATTGTCTACTTCAACGAAGCGGTGACATCCTTTCGGAGAAAGGCGAAGCATGATTTCACCTAAAGTTACGATTTTCATTTTCTTATTGATTTATAGGTTAAGGATTTGGTTAATTAAATTCGGCTATATATTATATATGTGGAGAGACTACAGTTCGATTTGCTCGAGTTTTCGCAGGAATGCCTCGTGCATGGCCTGAGCGGCACGCCGGCCGTCGCCCATGGCGAGAATTACCGTGGCCGGACCGCGCACAATATCACCTCCGGCATAAATGCAGGAGGCTGACGATTTCATCGATGCGTTGTCAACCACGATACCGCCCTGACGGGTCATCTCGAGATCGGGAAGCGATTTGGGGGGATTGGGGAGGGAGCCTACGCTCACCACCACGAGGTCAACGGGTACTTCCACGATATCACCTTCGACCGGCACGGGTGAACGGCGGCCGGTAGAGTCGGGTTCGCCAAGCTCCATACGCTGGAGGCGCATGGCGCGAAGGAATCCGTTTTCATCGGCGAGATATTCCACCGGATTGTGAAGGGTGAGGAATTCCACGCCTTCCTCACGGGCATGCCTTATCTCCTCAACTCGCGCGGGCATTTCATCCTCGCTGCGGCGATACACTATCATGGCGCGCTTGGCTCCGAGGCGGCGGGCATAGCGCACGGCGTCCATAGCCGTGTTGCCGCCTCCTATCACGGCCACGTGCTTTTCGTTGAGGCTCGTGGAGTTTACGCCATATATTTTGGATTTCAGCAGATTCAGTCTTATCAGATATTCGTTGGCGGTCATCACTCCGGGGAGATTTTCGCCGGGGATTCCCATAAAGCGGGGTTTCCCGGCTCCGGTGGCGATGTATATGCCTTTGAATCCCATCTCGTGGAGTTGGTCGTAGGAAAATGTCTTGCCCACGAAGCAGTCCTTGACGAGTTCCACGCCCGAGGCGCGGAGTTTTTCAATTTCGTATTCCACCACTGCATTTGGCAGGCAGAATTCGGGAATACCGTATTTCAACACGCCGCCAAACTGGTGTAGCGCTTCAAAAACCGTCACGTTGTAGCCGCGCTTGGCCATGTCACCGGCAAAAGCCAGCCCGGAAGGACCCGAACCTACCACGGCTATCTTGATGGATATGAGCGGTGCCTGACGTACCGGTACGGGCTCCTCCACCACTTCAGGAGCTTCGGCGACGGCCGACGGCACGGTGGCGCCCATGCGGGCCATAGCGCGGTTGACGTCGGCGGTGAAACGCTCGAGGTTGCCAATCGATACAGGCGGTTTCTTCATCTTGTTGTATATGCACGATGCCTCGCATTGCTTTTCCTGCGGACATACTCGGCCGCAAACGGCGGGGAGCACTGTGGTTTCGTCGAGAACTTCAAGAGCCATCTTGAAATTGCGGCGCTCTATATTCTTTATGAAACCGGGAATATTGTTGTGGACGGGACATCCTTTCACGCAGCCGGGGTCGGGGCAGTCAAGGCAGCGGCGTGCTTCGAGCACGGCCTGCTCGAGCGAGAGACCTTGGTTTACCTCATCCTCGCATGTGATGCGGTAGGCCGCGTCGACTTCGGGCATCTTGGCACGCGGTATGGCCGTACGCTCGCGCGTGGGAATTGCAGCGCGCAGCTCTTCACGCCATTTGTCGTCGCGGGATGTTATGCTATGGTTAACGGTGTTCATACGAAATGGCGTTGGCGGTTGAGAAGCTGGTCGAAATCAATGGCATGGGCATCGAAAGCAGGGCCTTCAATGCAGGTGAGGAGGCGCTTGCCGCCTACCATCACGCGGCATATGCCGCACAGCCCGATGCCGTCGATCATCATCATGTTGAGTATCGCCGTGGCGCGCACACCTTTGTGCCGGGTGATGTCGGCGATTGACATGAGCAGGGTGGTGGGACCCGACATTATGATATGGTCGGGCTTGACGCGCGCGAGTAATTCGTTGAGAGCCGGTTCTACTCCGGTTGCGCTCGCATCGACAATCTCGCTGTATTTTTCCACGAGAGGCAGAAGGCAGGCCGCCTGAGCCGATTGCTCCGAGAATACCGATATCACCCGGGTATTGTGCTCGCGGCATGAACGGATTACAGGCAGCAGAGGCACGAATCCGGCTCCGTCGCCTATGCACACCACCGTAGCATCCTCGTCGATTTTCATTGCCTGACCGAGAGGCCCGAGAACGTCGGGAATCACCATTCCGGGCTCGAGCGACGAAAGCAGGTCGCCAAGGCCGGCGGCACGGTGTATGATGATGCTTATAGTATCGTCGGCGGCAGAAGTCTTGACGATAGTGAACGGGATACGCATGCCTTCGCTGTCGAAACGGACTATGACGAAATGTCCGGGACGGGCGGCGCGGGCTACGGGTCCGTTCTCTATCACTATCTGGGCCGTGAGCGGCGAATAGTGGATTATTTCTTTTATCTCGTTGAGCATCTTGTTGAAACGTAGGGTAGAGGTGGTCTCGATAATTCAAGAGCCCTCATTAATTTCACAAAGTTAGTGAAGTTTTTCAACAAATGCAATTTTTAATCGAGATTAATCGGGATTAATCGGGAGGATGCGGGGTGAATCGGGATTAATCCGGTGGAAACCGGGGAGGAATCGTGGCGATTGAGGGTCGGTTTGGAGCGGATTTTTGGTCTGTTGGCTATAATGCTATTGATTTTAACGAAAAAAAATAGTACCTTTGCGGCTTGAAAAATATAGTTTGTAAAGAATCGTTCATACTTATCAATCGATAATATATGGAAAAAAACGCCGAGACACCATCGTGCAGCATATCTCCCGAACTCATTTTTGAGTGCAGCTGGGAGGTGTGCAACAAGATTGGTGGCATTTATACCGTGCTCTCCACCAAGGCTCATACACTGCAGAATCTCGCCAAAGACAAGGTGATATTCATAGGTCCCGACGTGTGGAGCGCCGAGAATCCTTCACCTTGGTTCAAGGAATGCCGTGTGGCCGGAATTTCGGGCTGGGCATCGAAGGCTGTGCTGCCTTACGGTATCACCGTCCGTGTGGGACGCTGGGAGATACCGGGTCGTCCTATAGCCGTTCTCGTGAAATGGGACGGTGTATATGCCGCTAAGGATGAGGTCTATGGTAAAATGTGGGAAAAATACGGTGTCGATTCCCTTCACGCTTATGGCGATTACGACGAAGGCTGTACATTTGCCATAGCAGCCGCCGCAGTGATGGAAAGTATCACCGCCTACATGATCGAATCAGGTAAACTCAAAGGTGCCGGTGAGGTGGTGGCGCTCTTCAACGAGTGGACCACGGCTATGGGTCTGCTTCACGTCAAGACCTATATGCCCGAGGCTGCCACGGTGTTTACCACCCATGCCACGAGCATAGGCCGCAGTATCTGCGGCAACAACAAGCCTCTCTACGATTATCTCAAGGGATATAACGGCGATCAGATGGCAGGCGAGCTCAACATGCAGTCGAAGCACTCGCTTGAGAAGGCCGCAGCCCATCAGGCCGATATATTTACCACCGTGAGCGAGATTACTGCCCGCGAGTGTGAGCAGCTGCTTGAGCGCCGCCCCGATGTGGTGACGCCCAACGGATTTGAAAAGAATTTCGTTCCCTCGAAGGCGAAATTTGCAAAGGCACGTGAGGATGCCCGCGCCGATATGCTGGCCGTAGCGTCCAAACTCACAGGCAAGAAATTCCCCGAAAATACATTTATAGTTATAACCTCGGGCCGCTGCGAATACCGCAATAAAGGTATCGACCTTTTCCTTGATGCGGTGGATTCACTGCGCGACGGTGGCGCTGACCGCGAGGTGCTGGCATTTGTGATGGTACCCGCATGGTCGCGCGAGGCGCGTCCCGATCTTCAGACCGCGCTCAACACCCGCCGCTCGCGCCGACTCGACGATCCCGTCATAACCCATTGGCTCAACAATCCTGAAAGCGACCCGATAATCAACCGCATTCATCAGCTCGGCTTCAACGCTTCGGCCGATGAGAAGGTGACCCTCATATATGTGCCCTGCTATCTCAACGGCAGCGACGGAATTTTCAACTGCACCTATTATGATATACTGATAGGCGCCGATGCAACGGTGTTCCCCTCCTACTACGAGCCTTGGGGTTACACTCCGCTCGAGAGCGTGGCATTCGGCGTGCCTACCGTCACCACCTCTCTCTCAGGATTCGGACAGTGGATCATCGAAGCATTCGAGAACTATTTTGAAAACTGCGGTGTCAACGTAATAGGCCGCGGCGATTCCAACTATCCTCAAGTGGTGCAGCAGGTGGCATCGGCTCTTAAATACCTTGCCGGCGCACCGGCTACGGAGACCGAGACCATATCACGCGCAGCCATGGCTACCGCCGACGCCGCCGCGTGGAGCAACTTTATTAAATATTACTGCGAAGCCTTTGACCTTGCCCTTTCCAAGGCGGCCGCACGCAATAAATAATCAGATAATTCATAACCATTTATTAAAAGATATGAAACTACCCGTAAGTAATGCTAATGCCCCCGTGTGGCGCGACATTACAATCAAATCTCACCTCCCCGAGGCTTTAAAGCCCCTCGAGACTATCTCACGCAACCTCTGGTGGGTGTGGAACAGTGAAGCAAAAACTCTCTTCCGCGAGCTCGATCCCGATATCTGGCGCGCTTCAGGCGAGAATCCCGTAATGCTTCTCCAGCGTCTGTCGTCGGAGCGCATTCAGGAAGTGATCGCCGACAAGACTATGATGGAGCGTATCGCTCACGTATATGAGATGTTCAAGGAATACATGGCTCAGCCCATGCGCAAGGATATCCCCTCGGTTTCTTACTTCTCGATGGAATACGGTCTGTGCAACTGCCTCAAGATTTATTCAGGAGGTCTCGGTGTGCTCGCAGGCGACTATATCAAGGAGGCTTCCGACAGCCGCGTCGACATGACCGCCGTAGGTTTCCTCTACCGCTACGGATATTTTACCCAGACACTCAGCGTCGACGGTCAGCAGATCGCCAACTATGAGCCCCAGAACTTCGACCAGCTCCCCATCGAGCAGGTATGCGACGAAAACGGTCACCCCATGGTGCTCGAAGTGCCCTTCCCCGGTCATATCGTTTATTCTCATGTGTGGCGCGTCAACGTGGGCCGCATGAAGCTCTATCTCATGGATACCGACTTCGACATGAACTCCGAATATGACCGTCCCATCACCCACCAGCTCTACGGCGGTGACTGGGAAAACCGTATCAAGCAGGAATATCTGCTCGGTATAGGCGGTGTGCTCATGCTCAAGAAACTCGGCATCAACAATACGATCTATCACGCCAACGAAGGTCATGCCGCACTCCTCAACCTCCAGCGTCTCGCTGACTACGTTCAGGAGAAGGGTCTTGACTTCAATACCGCCCTCGAGCTCGTGCGCTCGTCGGCTCTATATACCGTGCACACTCCCGTGCCCGCCGGTCACGACTACTTCGACGAAGGTCTCGCCCACAAGTATCTCTGCGAGTTCCCCGCCCGTCTCGGTATCTCATGGCAGGATCTCATGAACATGGGCCGCGAGAACCCCGACAGCGCCGACCGCTTCTCGATGAGCGTGTTTGCCCTCAATACCTGTCAGGAAGCCAACGGCGTAAGCTGGCTTCACGGTGAGGTGTCGAAAAAGATGTTTGCCGGTGTATGGAAAGGCTACTCGTGGGAAGAAAGCCACGTGGGCTACGTTACCAACGGCGTGCACATGCCCACTTGGGCAGCTTCGGAATGGAAAGCCTTCTATGCCGAGAAGCTCGGCCAGCAGGTATTCTCACACCAGAGCGATCCCAAGGCTTGGGAAGGTATCTTCAAGTGCGGCGACGACGAAATCTGGGCTATGCGCCAGACGATGAAAAACAAGTTCATCAACTTCGTTAAGCGTGACTTCAAGGAAAAATGGCTTGCAAATCAGGGCGATCCCTCGCAGGTGATCAAGATTCTCGAGCGTATCAACCCCAACGCGCTTATCATAGGTTTCGCACGCCGTTTCGCCACCTACAAGCGTGCCCACCTCCTCTTCACTGACCTTGAGCGTCTGGCCCGTATCGTCAACAACGAGCAGTATCCCGTGCAGTTTGTGTTCTCGGGCAAGGCTCACCCCGCCGACGGTGCCGGTCAGGGTCTGATCAAGCGCATCATGGAGATTTCGCGCATGCCTCAGTTCCAAGGCAAGATCATCTTCCTCGAGGACTACAACATGGTAGTTGCAAAGCGTCTCGTTACCGGTGTGGATATCTGGCTCAATACACCCACCCGTCCCCTCGAGGCATCGGGTACATCAGGCGAAAAGGCCGAGATGAACGGTGTGCTCAACTTCTCGGTACTCGACGGATGGTGGTATGAAGGCTATCGTCTCGACGAGCAGGCCGGATGGGCTCTTACCGACAAGCGCACATTCACCGATCAGGCTCAGCAGGATAAACTCGACGCCGCTACCATCTACTCGATGCTCGAAAACGAGATTATTCCTCTTTACTTCGCCAAAAACTCTCTCGGTTACTCACCCGAGTGGATACAGTATATCAAGCGTTCGATCGGTCACATCGCTCCCCAGTATACCATGCAGCGCATGATCGAGGATTACATCGAGCGTTTCTATGCACCCGAATCGGCACGCTTCACCCGCCTCGCCGCCGACAACTGCGCACTCGCCCGCGAAATTGCCGCTTGGAAAGAGAAAGTTGCTGCCGCTTGGGATGGTATCAAGGTGCTCGAAGTCGAGACTACTCAGGACGGTACACCCGGCCACTCCACAGGCGAAGACTTCACCTCGACAGTCAAGATCGATGCCAACGGTCTTGCAGGTGATGTGGCTGTAGAGCTCGTCATCAACCGCGTTCAGGATGGTGTGACCTCGTTTGAAAGCCGCCGACCCATGAAGGAAGTATCGCGCGACGGACAGGTCGTTACCTTCTCGATTCAAGATAAGTACAAGGATGCCGGTGTGTTCCGCTACAGCTACCGCCTCTATCCTTACAATCCCGCGCTTCCCCACCGTCAGGACTTCGCATTCGTGCGCTGGATCTGATATCAGGAATCCTGATAAAAAAACGGATACGACACATCTTTGCGTCGTATCCGCTTTTTTTGATTAAGAGGCTGTGTCAAAATTTGCTATTTCAAAATGTGTATCGGCGTCCGCAGGCCGCCGAGCTCTTCGTAACCCGGGTCGCCGCAGCTATGCGGAGGCGCCCCGGGTAAATGAAAATGATCCAGTAGGCGCCCGATAGGCCGCCGAATACAATGGGAATCAACAAGTTATTCAATCGGCGGCCTTGCGGGCGCCTATGCTTAAGTATCAGATAACCGGCGACGCCTTCGCTGAGCTACGGCGGCGCCGGTTACGAATAATTCAGCGCCCACGGGCGCTATTTGTTTTTGACACAGCCTCTTAATCCTTAATCATTAATCGATGAGAGCTGCTTCTCGATATCGAGTGCCAGAGAGGCATTGCGGCGGATGAAATTGTAAAGCTCGCCCACAGGCTTCAGCTCGGATTCACTGCTGAAATCCGAGCCGCCTTTCCATGCGGCAATCTTGGCGGCGAGAGTCGATTCACGTTCTGCCGCAGCCTTTGAAGGCGCGCCCTCCGTATCGACAGGCAAAGAGCGGGTAAGCGAATCGGTCAGGCTAAGCATCTGCACCTCGGCAACAAACGAGAAACTGTCCTCAAGCAGCTGAGGCCACTGGCGCATATCCACGGAGTTTTGCGCCGAGTCGAGCAAGAGCGATGCATTTCGCGCCGCAGTGAGCATGCGCTCCACAGCAGGCAGTGAACTGTTGTCCATCTCCAGCCCCGACGGCTTGAACATGTCGCTCAGGTCGCTGAAAGAAAAGTCAGGATTATATTGACCCGCCCCATCCTTGTCACGCTTAGCGGCCGGAGTGGTCACGGCATAGCAGTAGGCGAGAAACACATTGAGCATATTTATGATGCGCGGAGCCAGCCGACCGAGTTTCTGCTTCTGTTCGGCCTCGTAAAGCAGACGCCGGCGCTCCACCTCCGATGTCACGTCGATTTCCGATTTCATCGATCCGACGGCATTCAGAAACAAGCCCAAGAAAATCAATCCGCACATCACCTCCACAGCCGTCACACCCTGCGCCCAGCCGTGAGCCGGAGTATAGTCGCCGAATCCGAGGGTGGTGATGGTGACGATGCTGTAGTAGAGCCACGAACCGTAGTCGGTTGTCGCTCCGTCGGGGATGCGGAACTGACCGTCGGGCAACGCCCAGTAAATGATAGCGAACACAGGGACTACAGCCACATACAGAGTAATCCAGTAGATAGGGCGCACATTTGACACCACGTGCCAGAAATGCAGCAGCCGGTTGGAGATATACTGATTCATAATAACGGGGTATTAACAATAAACAAACAGTCGTTTTCAATATAAACAACCGAAACCCCAAAACTTCCCGTGGCATAGGAAGGAAAAATGATATATAAAGAAACAGGTCTGAAACTTTTGGCTTCAGACCTGTCGGTTGGTGGCGGGAGCAGGACTCGAACCTGCGACCTTTGGGTTATGAGCCCAACGAGCTACCACTGCTCCACCCCGCGATGTTTTGATAGTGCAAAGGTAGAAACTATTTATTGAATCGCCAACTATATGGGGAATTATTTGTGTTAAAATATGTCAATCGACTGAGTGCTGGTGTATTGCCGAACTGAAGTCCGGTGCTTTCCCAAATGTGGAGATGGAAATAGGGTCAGGGTAGAGTTTCTACAAAATAACAGTTTTTATACATATAGGGAGGATTTCATACATTACGGTTGATAATTGCGGCGGGAACGGGATTTTTTGATTAATTTTGTGGACTATAAGTAAGTTTCCGCTTTTTGGATATGAAACGAAAGAATGAATATATAGGCTTGTGGTGCCTGCTGCTCGTGGCGTTTGCCGTGGTGGCGGGGGCGTCGGCTTTCGAGCCTGTGATGGTGGGCGATTTCGAGATCAAGACATCGGGTATCACGTCGAGACTTACCCGGGAGCCTCTCGTTGAGTCTAAGGATACTCTCCCGGTGACGCCTGCCGTGGTGGAGAAGCATGAGATCGATTCTGCCGCTCAGCGGATACTTATAATCGGTGACTCGATGCTCGAGGGGCTTAATCCACGGTTGGCTGCGTATGCCGAGGCTAACGGCCACACGCTTAACTCGGTGATATGGTACAGCTCTACGACTGCCTACTGGGGCTGCTGCGACACGCTTACTGTATATATGCGTAAGTTCAAGCCTACATTCGTGTTCATCAGCCTTGGCGCAAACGAGCTTTTCGTGAGCGACATCGCTGCCAAGCGCGAGGATATGCTGAAATATTTCCTCGCACAGCTGGGCGATACACCCTACCTATGGATCGGTCCTCCCAACTGGAAGCCTGACACGGGTATCAACGATATGATAGCCCGCAATGTGCCTGCGGGTTGCTATTTCAAGAGTGACGGGATGCACTTTGACCGCGCTAAGGATGGCGCGCATCCCACACATGCTTCAGCCGCGCTGTGGATGGACAGTATAGCCCGGTGGATGCCCCTGCACGGCGCTCATCCCATTCTTCTCGATAATCCGGGTGAGCTGAAGGCTCGGCCGGCATCGGTTACGGTGCTTCAGCCGCTCAAATCTCCGTTACCTCCGCGTCACAGAAAAAAGTAAGTGGAAACGATAGGGCACAACATAATAGAGCTGCTGAGTCACGACCCGAAGAGTCCGATGCTGTTTTCGAGCGGACTTTTCTGGGCGCTGTTCTTGGTGTTTCTGCCTGTGTATGCGTTGCTGAAGCGACGTCTGTGGCAGATGTTGCTTTTCGTCACGGCTTTCAGCCTCTATTTCTATTACAAGTCGAGCGGTATATTCTTTCTGCTTCTCACGGCAACCTCGCTGCTTGACTGGACGCTGTCGAAACTGCTTGTGGAGCTTGAGGCCAAGTGGCAGCGCAAGGCGTGTGTGTGGATTTCGGTGATATGTTCGCTGGGTATACTCGGGTATTTCAAGTATGCCAATTTCTTCCTTTGGAATTGGAACAGTATGGTCGAGGGTAATTTTCAGCCGCTCGACATCATTCTTCCCGTGGGAATATCGTTTTACACGTTTCAGTCAATAAGCTACATAGTCGATGTCTACAAGGGAAGGGTCGCTCCCACGGAAACTTGGCTCGAATACGTGTTTTTTCTGTCGTTTTTCCCGGCGCTTGTGGCCGGCCCTATAGTAAGGGCCGATTACTTCATTCCGCAGATACGCGAGAACAGGCGCGCAAGCATCGACGAGACATTTGCCGGACTGTGGCTCATCATCATAGGCGTGATTAAAAAGGCTCTCATCGCCGACTATATCTCGCAATACAATGACCTGATTTTTCTTTCGCCCACAGGTTACTCGGGTTTTGAGTCCCTGATGGGTGTGATGGGTTACACGATGCAGATATACTGCGATTTCTCGGGCTACAGCGACATGGCCATAGGACTGGCGCTGATAATGGGATTCAGGCTGACGCCCAACTTCAATTTCCCCTACAAGTCGCTCAATGTAACGGAATTCTGGCGCCGGTGGCACATATCGCTGTCGACATGGCTGCGCGACTACATCTACATACCGTTGGGTGGAAACCGTAAGGGAACGGCACGCACTTATCTCAATAATTTCCTTACGATGCTCATAGGAGGCCTGTGGCATGGCGCGGCATGGAAATTCGTGTTCTGGGGTGCGCTTCACGGCGCGGGTCTGGCGGTTCACAAGGCATGCCGCCCGTGGCTTGACCGGCTGCCCCGCAACCGGTTCATCACATTCCTGTCGTGGACTGTAACGATGGTGTTCGTGTCGCTGCTGTGGGTGTTTTTCCGAGCCGAATCGTGGACCGACTCATGGCTTATAATCCGCAATATCTTTACCAATTTCCAGCCGGAATGTATCATACCTTTCTTTGAGACCCGTTGGCTCTGGGTGACGATGATGGCGGTGATCATCATAGCCCATGCTTTACCCGAGGGTACGTGGGACAGGGCAGGCGAGTGGTATGTGCGCGCTCCGTGGGTGGTCAAACTAATATTGTTTATAATCGTGGTGCAGCTCGTCATTCAGTTTATGAGCGAGGAGGTGTCGCCGTTTATTTATTTCCAGTTCTGATATGTCAAGAAAAAAGAAAGAGCGTCCGTTGCTCACGGATATAGAGATTACAGGTGTGGCAGCCGAGGGTAATGCCCTCGCGCGTGTCGACGATATGGTGGTGTTCATACCCTTCGGCGCACCGGGCGATGTGGCCGACGTAAAGGTCGACCGCATGAAGCGTAATTATGCCGAGGGGCATATAGAGCGGCTCGTCAAGCCGTCGGATATCCGCGTGGAGCCCCGATGTGAGCATTTCACGCTTTGCGGAGGTTGCCGCTGGCAGCATCTTCCCTATGAGTTCCAGCTCCGCTGCAAGCAGCAGCAGGTGCAGGATGCCATGACGCGCATAGCCAAGATTCCCATTCCGGAAATCACCCCTATACTCGGCTCGGAGCAGATATGGGAATACCGTAACAAGATGGAATATACATTCTCCAACAAGATGTGGCTCACCTATGACCAGATGCGTTCGGGCGAGGAATTTCCTGACCGTGACGCCGCCGGATTCCACATACCCGGAGCGTTTGATAAAGTTCTCGATATTCACCGCTGTCATCTTCAGGATGATCTCGGCAACCGCCTGCGCCTGTTTATAAAAGATTACGGCAAGCGCCACGGATATACTTTCTACGACCTGCGCGCGCAGCACGGACTGTTGCGCACGCTCATGATACGCATAGCCTCGACCGGCGAAGTGATGGCCGTGATGGTATTCGGTGAAGACGACCGGGAGAAAATCAATGCGCTGCTTACGGCGGTGCGCGACGAATTCCCTGAACTCACGTCGCTTCTTTATGTAATAAATACCAAGGTAAACGATACCATTGCTGATCAGGAGATACTTACATTCTCGGGTCGCGATTATATCGAGGAGGAAATGGAGGGATTGCGCTTCCGTATAGGCCCGAAATCGTTCTATCAGACCAATTCCCGGCAGGCTCACCGCCTCTACAGCGTGGCGCGTGACTTCGCACGCCTGCGTGGCGATGAACTTGTGTATGACCTGTATACAGGCACCGGGACGATTGCCTGCTTCCTTGCCCGCGGCGTGAAGCACGTGGTGGGTATCGAATATGTGCCTGAGGCTGTGGCCGATGCCCGTGTAAACGCCGAAGCCAACGGGCTGACAAATACCGAATTTTATGCGGGCGATATGAAAAACGTGCTTACCGACGAGTTTATAGCCGAGCATGGTCGCCCTGACGTGATGATAGTGGATCCGCCCCGCGCAGGCATGCACGAGGATGTGGTGAAAGTGATACTCAACGCCGCCCCCGAGCGCATAGTATATGTGAGCTGCAACCCCGCCACTCAGGCGCGCGATCTGGCGCTGCTTCATGAGAAATATGATGTCGAGGCCATTCGCCCCGTCGACATGTTCCCCCACACCCAGCACGTGGAGAACGTGGTGGCGCTCACGCTCCGCAAGCAGTGACAGGATTACATAAAAATAGAATTACCGCGCCTTCTTCCCCGTAGGGTTGATGGCGCGGCTTCCACTATTGGTTTTACTGAAAAGTAAAGCTGAATCTTATTTTGTCTCCTTGAGTACGGAGATAGCTGCCTCGTAGTCAGGCTCATTGGTGATTTCCTCAACGAGCTGCTGATAGATGACGCGGCGGTTTTCATCGAGCACTATCACGGCGCGGGCCAGCAGTCCGGCAAGAGGACCGTCGACTATCTGCACACCGAATTTCTGAGAGAAAAGCGGCGAGCGGAATGCCGATGCGGGTACCACACCCTTGATGCCTTCGAGCGTGCAGAAACGCGACATTGCGAAAGGCAGGTCCATCGACACGCATATCACCACGGTATTGTCAAGACCGGCGGCCTCCTCGTTGAATTTGCGCACGCTGCGGGCGCATACATCGGTGTCGAGGCTGGGGAAAATATTAAGCACGACGCGCTTTCCGGCGAAATCGTCGCATTTCACTTCTTTGAGATCCACTCCTGCAAGGTGAAAGCAGGGTGCTACTTCGCCCACGACGGGCATTGAGCCATAAGTGTGGCAAGGATTGCCTTGAAAGTAAACGGTATTCATATTGTATTGTTCGATTGTTTTTAATTTACTTTATTAATGCCATATTCTGTAAAACAACGTCGGCAAGGTCTTTGTTGAATCCCAGCACAACTTTTTTCACCACACCCTCGCGGTCAGCCATCACCACTACAGGATATGCCGCCACGCCGCAGTCACGAGCCAGCGCCGCCGCTCCCGTCACGGCTGTCTCTCCATAGGGGAGCGATTCGCCTGTAAGTTCCTCGATGGCGCTCCGGCTGTTGGTGGGGAAAGCCCATATGACCTGAGCCTGATATGGCAAGGATTCCACGGCCGAGCGTATCTGTGCTATGAGATCGGCATTGAATCCTTTGGACGGGTCAATGAAGGCTATTATTGAAGGAGAGGCAAGCCCCTCGCCACGCTGATGGGTAAACCGATCGCCGGAGAGTGTGGGGAGGGAAAATGTGGGCAGCGTGGTGCCGGGAAGATTCTCGATGCGGAAATTGCTCTGCCGATACTTCTCGAATACTTCGGGATAGCGCTCTATGAGAGCCTCCTCGGTCATGACGGTAAAAGGCGCGGTGCGGGGTGAATCATAGTTATAGTCCACGAGTATGCTTTGCTCGGTGATGGAGCCGGGATTACTCTCGGTATCTATGCGCAGGGGTAGCGAAGTGGCAGGGTCGAAATAATATGTGCGCTCGCTTGCCGTCTCGCCGCCTATCACGCGACGCATCTTTATCTGAACGGCTTTTCTGCCATCGAAGGTCACATTGACCGGGTCACCATAAATATACGTGGTATCGCTGAGCGAGGTCAGAATTTCCCTGCCGAGATAGTGAGGCAGAAGGTCGACAAACTGCGCTTGCGACTGAATGCCGCCTCGGGAGCCTGAGAAGATGAACGGCACCGAGTCCCACTCGGTATGATATTCCTGAAGTCTCTGGTCGCGGTAGCGGTAATGGTGTCCGTCGAAATAAGCCGAGAAGCCTTCCGAACGCCCCGACGGAGTGGGGAGCGACCATTCTATAAGGTAATCGCATGGCGAGAGCGGGTCGCTGCCGCAGGTAGGCACGGAGGTGAAGCCCAGATCATAAGTTACGTCAGTATCGTTCTGCGGAAGTGTGACACTGAAACGGGCGTCGGCTGTTACAGCCTTACTTGCGGCGAGCGATGCGGCAATATCAGCAATCCCCTGAGCGAATCCGCCCAAGGGATTAATTGCCGTAAACACCATTAACAATCCAATTTTCCTTATCATAAATATTAGTTGAACTTGATTATAAAACACCCGCCGGTGAAGAAAGGTTCACGCGGCGGGCATATTTTTTTTGACACTTGGTTTACGGTAATATCACTTCGGCTCCGTCTTCCTCTTCAAGCTCGCGCGACAGATTCTCGTCCATCTTCAGCTTTATCTGGTCAAATCCCTGGCCGTATACACCGTTTACATTGGCCTGAGTGATGAAGGCATTCGGGTCGATAGCCTTGATGATGCGGAATATGGTGACCGACTCGATCTTTCGGCATACTACAAAAAGCACCTTTACCTCACGCTTTGTAAACCAGCCCATACCTGACATAACCGTGCACCCGCGGCGCGCGTGATTGTTGATAGCCGTAGCTATGCGGCGCCAGCGATTGGAGATGATGGTGAACTGCACGGCCTGACGGTTGGTGTTGATGATCATGTCGATCACATAAGTGGTGAGGAAGAGAAAGAAGAAACCGTATACCACAGTCTGAACCTTATGGAAAATCAGATATGACGACGAAATTATCACGAAATCCACGTAGAGCATCGTGCGGCCTATGGTTACATTGGTATGCTTCGACACAATGGCAGCCACGATATCAGTGCCACCGGTGCTACCGTTGTGGGTGAAGATGAACCCCATGCCAATGCCGCAGAATATCGAGCCAATAGCGATGTTGAGCAGCGCCTGATCAGGCATAAACGGCTCGGTGAACATAGGCGGCAGAAACGTCATGAACACCGTGACACATATCACGCCGAATATCGTGCGGTAGACGAAATGCGACCCCACGAGCTTCCAAGCTATGATCAGCAGCACACCGTTGATGATAAACTGTGCCGCACCGATCGACCACGAAATACCCGTGAGGAAGTAGACGATCGAACCGATACCGGTCACACCGCCTATTACCACATTTTCGGGGAGCACGAATGCCGAGAAGCCGAAACAGAACATGAAAGAACCAAGGATAATCATCAGATAATCCTTTGTATTGAGCCATAGGGCGGTCTTGGTAATGTTTATCATCGTTTTAACAAATTTTATTCAAAATTACAATTCCCGCTCCAATACTGCAAATTTTTCGCGATTAATCGGTGGAAAGCATAAAAAAATCCCCGCTTGTTTTGTTAAAGAATCTTATTTGTTGCTTTTTCCAAAGAAAAGTTGTAACTTTGCGACGTTTTTTCAACCAATTATATCCGTGGGAAAGTTTACAGAATTCCGATTGCCGCTGAAGACGCTGCCCGAGGGGACTCATGAATTTGAGTATCACCTTGACAAGCAGTTCTTTGTCAACATGGAGAGCGCTGATATACGCGACGCTGATCTGACAGTGAAGCTTACCGTCGTGTATAAGCATGATATGTATGACCTCAGTTTTCTCATCGAGGGCACGATCACGCTGCAGTGTGCCCGTTGCCTCGACGATCTCGAGATTCCGGTGGAGGAAACGTATCATCTCACGGTGAAATACGGCGAGGATTACAACGACGAGACCGATGAGCTTCTCATCATACCTCAGAGCGATAATTATCTCAATGTAGCGTATATGATATACGATACGGTTTCGCTCGCGGTGCCTATCAAGCCGGTGCACCCGCTGGGTAAGTGCAACCGAGCCATGAGCGCGCTCCTGCGCAAGCACCGTGCCCGCAAGGAGGGCGACGAGGATGCCGAGCTCGAGGAGCAGCTCATCGAGGAGATGGACTCGATGGATACAGTTGCCGACGATGACGCTCCTGTGGATCCGCGCTGGAACGACCTGAAAAAACTCACCGACAATAATTGAATCACAATCAAGTATAAGAAACAATCATAAAATCATAAAAGTAAAATGGCACATCCTAAACGAAAACAATCCAAGACTCGCACAGCAAAGCGCCGTACTCACGACAAGGCCATTGCGCCCACGCTCGCAGTTTGCCCCAACTGCGGTTCATGGCACATCTATCACACCGTATGTGGTGAATGTGGTTTCTACCGTGGACGTATCGTAATCGAAAAGGCTGCCGCTGTCTGATTCCGTAATCACAGCCGCCCGGTTTTGACTGCGAGGAAAGATACCCTGCCGCTGCAGGGTCTTTCAATATTTACTCATGACTGTCTTCCGCAATCAGGTAGCCGCAGGCACATGATTGGGGAAGATTGTCCATGCTGATACGTCTAACAACCCCTCTCAACCACATCATATAATATTATGCTTAATGCAAGAATTTCGGGTCTGGCTTCGTATGCCCCCGACGATATTCTCGACAACGAGATGCTCTCGAAGATGGTGGACACCAACGACGAGTGGATCACTACACGTGTAGGTATAAAGCAGCGCCGCATTCTTAAGAAACCCGGCGAGGGCTCTTCTTATCTTGGCATGAAGGCCGTGGAGCGACTTCTGGAGTCGACCGGCACAAAGCCCGAGGAGGTGGATCTGCTCATCTGCGCCACTTCCAATCCTGACTACCGTTTCCCCTCTACCGGTTCGGTGATCGCTCACCGCTGCGGGCTGACCAATGCTTATGCCTATGACATTCAGGCTGCATGTGCCGGCTTCCTCGTGGCTCTTGAAGACGGTGCGAATTACGTGCGCGCCGGACGCAAGAAGAAGGTAGTGGTAGTTGCCGCCGAGAAGATGTCGTCGATGGTCAACTATGCCGACCGTGCCACTTGTCCGCTGTTTGGCGACGGTGCCGGTGCGATGCTCGTTGAGCCCACCGAGGATAATACAGGTATAATCGACGCCGTGTTCCATGTTGACGGCAATGGTCTCGAGCACCTCATCATGCCTGCTGGCGGTTCTGTGCTCCCTGCTTCGCACGAGACTATCGACGCTGCCCAGCACTATGTGATTCAGGACGGCCGCAACGTGTACAAGAACGCCGTTACCGATATGCTCGAATCGTCGCTCGAAGTGGCTCAGCGCAACAATCTTACCATGGATGATGTAGACTGGTTCATACCTCATCAGGCTAATCTGCGCATCATCGAGGCAGTGGCTTCGCGTGCAGGAATCGATAATTCAAAGGTACTTGTCAATATCGAGCACTACGGTAATACGTCGGCTGCTTCGATACCTCTGTGTCTCGACGAATACCGCGACAAGCTCAAGAAGGGCGACAAGGTTATACTCACCGCATTCGGCGCCGGCTTCACATGGGGCGCCATGTATATCATCTGGGATCTCTGATTCTCAGTTTGTTAAAACTTTTTTTTACGGGAATAGCATCTTTTTGGGTGCTATTCTTGTTGTAATATAAAAGATATTTAACAACCAAGATATAAAACTGTACAACGATTATGGAACATAAAGCAGGTTTTGTCAACATAGTAGGCAATCCCAACGTGGGAAAATCCACCCTCATGAATGACCTTGTGGGTGAGCGCATCAGTATTATCACTTCCAAGGCTCAGACTACACGTCACCGCATAATGGGTATTGTAAATACCCCTGAATATCAGATAGTATTTTCCGATACTCCGGGAGTGCTCGCGCCTAAGTACAAACTTCAGGAGAGTATGCTTCAGTTCAGCGAGGGGGCTCTCAAGGATGCCGACGTGCTGCTATATGTGACCGACGTTGTTGAAGATCCTTCGAAAAATGCCGATTTCCTTGCCAAGGTTGCGCAGGAGACCATTCCGGTATTGCTCGTAATCAACAAAATAGATCTTGTGAAGGAGCAGAGCGAACTGGAGGCTATAGTAGAAAAATGGAAGGCACTGCTTCCCAATGCCGAGGTTTTCCCCACATCGGCCAAGGAGCATTTCAATGTGGATAATCTCATGAACCGCATTGTGGAGCTGCTTCCCGTCTCGGCGCCATATTTCGGCAAGGACGCACTGACCGACAAGCCTGCCCGCTTCTTCGTCACCGAGATCATCCGTGAGAAGATTCTGCTCCTCTATGATAAGGAGATTCCTTACTCGGTGGAGGTGATTGTGGAGAAATTTGAAGAAAAGGAAAATTCAATCCACATCATGGCCGTGATCTACTGCGAGCGTGACAGTCAGAAAGGTATCATCATAGGCCACAAGGGTGACAAGATCAAGCGCGTAGGCATCGAGGCCCGCAAGGATATCGAGAAATTCTTCGGCAAGAGCGTATTCCTCGAGATGTTTGTGAAAGTTGAACCCAACTGGCGCAACCGCGAAAACAAGCTTAAATCATTCGGATATATCGAGTAAAAATCACAAATGATATTCAATCGGCGGCCTTGCGGACGCCTATGCTAAAGTATCAGATAACCGGCGACGCCTTCGCTAAGCTACGGCGGCGCCGGTTACGAATAACTCAATGCCCTGCGGGCATTCTTTTTTTATTTTGACACAGCCTCACTCTTTGGGAAAAATAATTTATTTAATCTATGAGGGTGTGAGTTCATCGTTCCACGATGTTTTCACTTCAAGACTCAATTCTTATTATATCCGAATTCGCGAGTTAGTAATTTCCTTTTCCAGTTGTTTTCGTGGTCAATTGCTTCGGTATCTGTAATATTTGAAGGCAGTGTTTCAAGTATTGACCATTGGAAATTTTTGGCATGATGTTGAGGATCCAGATTGATAAGTTCTTCTAACATCACATTGCCACCATGACCGGTCTGAGCGTATTCAGACCAACGGCCGAAAATGCGCTGACTCCCATATGTTGATCCAATATATTTTTTGCCATTGCTTTTGTCTGAAATCAGATATATGCAATTTACAGCTTTCAGCTTGCTCTCCCATTCAGGGTCATTCAATACTTGCTGCAACTGTTTATGATTTAGAATAACATCATAGTAGTTCTTAAAAATGGGAGTACCGTCAGCTTTTGACATTCCTTCGTCGATGCGGATTACCTCTTTTTTCTGAGTGAAATATTGATGCCAGCTAACGGTGCTCTTGCCCCAGTCAATAATTACCTTTTCTTCGAGCGGGCCGAATTCAGGCATGTAGGTGAGTTCAAGTACTTCTTCCTCATTTCTGATTGAGCTTGGTTGTCGGCCGGTTATTTTATAGATTCCGAGGAATCGGGCGGTTGTACCTTTTTCACCGAGGAATACAACCATATATTTTATGCCGTCGAAACGCCCTTTAGTCTGTTCTGACTGATATTTGTGAAAAAGATCACGGTGGTATTGATATAATTCATAAAGGCTTGAAATACCGGCAGGAACAGGCTTTCCTTCAATAAGAATTTTTTGAGCACCGTCTTTGTCATTCTTTTTCCCTACTCTTTGATCCGCATGACGCACCATCTTAATGGCAGTTTTGGGAGTTTTGTCAAAATCTTCATTTCGACCTTCCAGCAATCGCTGGATAGTAATGATATTTTCCATAATGTTTTATATATTTATTTTGAGTTAAATTCAATGCCAAGAGTTTTATTTGCGTGGTATTTCCAGAGTTCTTGGTCGAAATTGGGAGTGTATTCGGCCAATACTTCTTTATCTTCCTCAGCTAATCCTGAAGTATTATAAATATCCTGAAATTTCATGCATCTGTTGAAAATGGTGATGGGATATTCGTTCGGGTCAAGTTGATAGAAAACCGTGCCACAGCGCTGAATCTTTGCGCACATATCGGGGGTGACGCAATGGTTGTCAAGTACACAGGCATATTTCGCATCCCACCTGTCGGTATTTTCGCCTAAAGTGCCTAAAGCAAGAAGCATGGAATTTTTCTTGTCAAAATTTTCGGGAACAGACCCGTCATATCCTTTAAGCCATACCCGAATCACATCGCCGGTGTAGAGTGTTTTTCCATTACAATCGCGCAACGGCGTCTCAACACCTGCGAAAATGACGCGATGGAAATAGCGTCTTGATCCTCTTTCCCTACACTCGTCTTGAAAGAATTCCTCAACCATGCACTGATTATGGTATTCTTTGAATTCATCACCCGAGCACCAGACGTATAATTCGCCATCATCGCACATGTAGAAATCGCCGAAATTTGAATATCCGAATCTTCCTTGATCTATTACGTATCTGATCCTTATTTCAGGTAAAGGAACTTTTACGCCGCTTCCAATGGTGTATTTATATTCGCTGCATAGTCTTATAAGGTCATTTTCGGTGAGTGTCATCGGAACGGGCACGACTTTTTTCGGCGGCTCGATTCCTGTGATGAAAGCATCGATGAATTCATCTTCGTGTAGGATGAGCAGCCATTCCTTTGAGAAATTCACATTCGGCAATTTCAGAGCTTCCTTAAAAAGCGGAGCCATCTCTTCGTCGGTAAAACCGGCAATGCCGCACCCGATACGTGTTACAAGAAAGCGATTGTCGGGATGGGTGCGGGCATATTCTATGAAATCGTCAACAAAATGCTTGATATCGTTAATTCCACCGTGCATTGTGGGGATTGCATAACATTGCCCCGAAGGTCCGACCCCGACACCCCATTGAGCTCCGAATTTTTGATGAGCCAACCGCGCGGCTCCTCCGTTGTGGTGTCCTTGTAAATTGCTGCCGAACACGAAAATCTCGCATCGGGAAAGCTTTGTGATTTTGTGGTCAAAGTAGCGTTTCATGTTTCTTGCGCTAAAATTAATAATTTTTGTCTCGACATCAAAAATACACCAAGGGTGTCTCAGATTTGGTGACAGGTGGCGAAAAATTTGGGTAAAAGGATTTTTTAGAGGTTGAATAACATTAATTGTTATGAATTTATCATGTGCATTTAATTAACAACATGTTTTTGCAATAACTTTTCTAACTTGAGTTATATATAAAAAAGTGGGCTGCCATCCTTGCTTACATGTAGGTATCGCCAAACACCCGGAAATATGCACGGATAAGCAGCCCATCCTATTGGTGGGGCTGTGACCGTACCTGATATTTCCATTGTGAAATTGGCGATTTTACATGTAATAAGGCACTTTCAGTTGTATTAAATTTTGTCACTCTTGACAAGTGCAAAAATACTAAGAATTTTTCACATAATTGCGCTAATAATTGGGAATATAGAGATATAGCGTCAACCGGTGAGTGTAAGTGGGAAAACTTTGTTATATTTGCATCGTAATCAATGATAGTCGGGAAGTCGCTATGGATAAGACTGAGAAAAAGAAAAGCATGATAGAGAAGGTATTGAAGATAGCCGGCATTACTATCATAGTTTTTATTGTGCTGTTTCCGATATTGATGTTTGCACTCCTTTGCCTGATTGGTGATGGTATGAGCAAGAGTGCACGAAAAGCCTTTGATGAAACAAAGACGCAACTTGTGGATTCTTTGGACAATTTTATACGTATCAACCATCGATTGCCTGTGCTGCTATCGGAAATCGGATTGAACCAGAATCCCGTTTCTTATGACATTGATGGCGTATTTTATGTCACTCTACTCCCTGATGATTCTGACGACAACTCCTATATCCTGAAATTCGGCTATCGTGGCGACGAGGCCGACTATTATTTCAGTAAGACCGGTAAATGGTGTGACGGAAAAAACACGCCAACGCTTTTCATTGACAATGATACACTGAAAAGAATAGATGATATAAAGTTATGGCTTGCCAGTGACAAATTCGTGCACCTTGTTGATAGCGTGCGACCAAATACTTCGATATCATTTGATTATCCGTTATGGTGCCATGATTCGATAGTATTCATTCATCGCTATGATGAAGGTACGGGAATGGATATGAAGGGTTGGGCAATCTCCGACAGGTATTTTATCCTGTTTAATGAGTTCGGCGATTGGGAGTATCGCGATGAGGATGGAAAGATATATCACAAATTCTGGAACTACCGGGAAAACGACTCGCTGATCTATCGCCCCGATCCCAAACCGAAATTTATTGATAAGAAATAATCTAATTACCTGATAGTTGAGGGCATATTGGTACCGTGGGGGTTCCTCGTTGTCCGCAACCTCGCGCATTAGTGCGTGGGAGAAAAGTGAGATATTTATTTACCCGTGAATGTGACCGGCACTGTGTAATAGGAACTTACCGGGTGGCCGTCATACATGGCAGGGGAGAATGTTGGGAGTGTGAATATTACGCGCTGAGCTTCGCGGTCGAGTGTAGGGTGGACTCCTTTAATTACAGTTGGGTCTTTTGCTTTGCCGTTTCGGTCAATTACGAATTTAACGATTACCGTGCCACCGTTGATGTTGTCGGGGAGAGCCTGAGGATAACGTATGTTTTTAGACAGGTATTCCGTCAGAGCTTTGTCGCCTCCGGGAAATGCGGCCTTTTTTTCGGCTACGTCATAGATTTTTTCTGTTACTTCTTCGGCATTACCATTCGGGTAGTCCGGACGTTTGATAGAGTCGGGACGGGTGTCGCCAACTATATATAAAAACTCATCAGAGTCAGTTACTTCTTCTTCGTTTACTATACATTCTTCAGTCATACCCATTCGGACGGTAATTTCCTCGGGTTGTACTGTTTCCTCGTTGACTTGAGGCGACATATCCAATGCATCGATCTCACCTTCGATCTCGTCGATGCTGATTTCGTCGGAAAGTTCGATCGCGGTGGTGTTCGGTTCGCTCTGCAAAGACCGCGAGGCACAACCGTTCATTAAAAGCATGCCGGCCGATATCCCGGCAATAGCGACCGCTTTGCCTGACAGGCTGCGAGAGCGCAACTGCCGGTCGAGATAACGCACTTCGGCCTCACATTTTGGGCAGGTGCCGAGGCAATCGCCTTTGTGTTGACATTCCGATGTTATGAATTCTATGTCGTTGGCTTCGGCAATTTGTCGGCGTATCTCTTTAAGAATCTTGCAGGTATATTTTCCTCGTGGCATAGCGGAGAGTTAAAGGGGTAAGAATTTTTCAAAAATAGTGATTATCCCGCAATTTACTTACTGATATGCGGTTAATGATAGTTAAATTTAAGGCTTCTCCCCCTGAATCCAGCAAAGTTAAGTCAGTATAATAATCAGCCCCTCGGTCACGGGTGATCGAGGGGCCGGGAAATCGTGCGCATGAAGGGACTCGAACCCCCACGTCCTGAGACATTAGATCCTAAGTCTAACGCGGCTACCAATTACGCCACATGCGCGTGGATGAAAAATATGCTTCAAAAGCGCCTTGCGGGGCTTTGCGAGGGCAAAGGTAAGGCAAAAAATCCAATTCTCAAAATAAAATCGCGACGGTATTTGGAATTAAGCGGAAAAAAGTGTAACTTTGCAGCCGATTAATCCATACAAATCACTTATCAATAACAATTATTAATGGCAACTAAAATCAGACTGCAACGTCATGGTCGCAAGAACTATGCGTTCTATCCCATTGTAATCGCCGATAGCAGGGCACCACGTGATGGTAAATTTATTGAAAGGATAGGTTCTTATAATCCGAACACTAATCCTGCT
>JAIDUB010000066.1 GCA_029060405.1 Duncaniella sp.
CGTGGAGAGGGTGGAATAGACTGCGTCGAAGGTGGCCGAGAGGGCGGCCGATGGTTTCACCATGCCGCCAACGGCTATCACCCGCGCGCCTTTACGGCGGCCATAGGCTGCGAGTCGACCCGTGATCTTGCCCATAACCGATTGCTCGTCCACGCATCCCTCGCCGGTAATCACAATATCAGGAGAAAGAGCGTCCACCCCCGCAAGAGTGAGCACGGCATCGGCGCCGTATTCAGGCTTAAACCTGCTCATCAGCCCCGAAATCAGTCCGCCGCCCGCTCCCGAAAACGGAGCATTGCATCCCGTAATCTCGCTCCAGTGACTGAGAGCAGCCCGGAGCGCGGGTGCATCGGCCGGCCGAAGCCCTTTCTGAGGGGCAAAGGTCATGGCCGACGGTGAACCGTCATCGGCCGTCAGAGGCACGTCGACGTCGCAGAGCAGCCGCATGGCGGGCAGCGGAATCATGGTCGACATATCCACGGATGTGACCGAAGGTAGTGTGGCCGGAGTGACTTCGCCGTCAATACCGCTGAAAGTGGCACCGAGAGCCTGAAGCATTCCGGCGCCGCCGTCGGATATGGCCGTGCCTCCTATGCCCAGAATTATCTCGCGCGGATGCTCTCGACCGATAATCTCGCGCAGGAGGTAGCCGAGCGGAGCCGAAGTGGCGCGCATCACATCGCGGTCAGCGTCATCCACGAGCGTGAGTCCGAGCACCGTGGCGGCGTCAAGAGCCACCGTTCCGCCCCCGTCGGAAAAATAATCGGCGTCCACGGGCTTTCCCACGGCATTGCAGCCCGGCAAGGTGTGGCTGGTCATGCCGAGAGTCGAGGCTATCACCTCGGCCGTACCTTCTCCCCCGTCGGCCACGGGAATGGCCTCTATACTTTCATCGGGACAAAGCGTTGCAATCGCTTCCTTTATAATATATGTAGCCTGCGGGGCAGTGAGCGTGCCCTTGAATTTATCGGTGGCAATAAGTATCATGCGGCAAAAATACACCTCAATCACCGTCAATCTGATAATTTAACTTTATTTAACGAGCGGAATTCAATATCGTAACAAATACAATATCCTTACGCATTCCGTTTCTATACATCGCGATGTCAACCACTTAACCACAAGCCGGCAGTTATTGTTATCGTAACAATTACAATAACCCGCGATCACATCTTGCCGGCATGGCCGCACGAGAGCGGAAAGTAGTTTTTAAACATATTTTTTGGTTTTGAATTTACGCGGAAATATGCTTAAATTTGCCACAAACAACCGCTAATAGCCATGACCACCCCACCTCTTGCCAACAATCACATATCGGTCGACATCGTCATACTCGGGTTTGACGGCAGCGACCTTCGCGCCCTCCTGCTCAAGCGTCAGGGCGAGGACGAGGGCGGGATGTTCAGCGACATGAAGCTGCCCGGCAGCCTTATATATCAGGATGAAAATCTCGATGAAGCAGCCGTGAGAGTGCTTAATGAGCTGACGGGCGTGCACGACCTGAAACTCACCCAGTTCAAGACCTTCGGCTCCAACAACCGCACCAGCAATCCCCGCGATGTGGTGTGGCTCGAGCGCGCACAGCAGGCACGGGTGGAACGCATAGTCACCGTGGCGTTCTTTGCCGCCGTAAAACTCGAGAAGGGGATGGAACGTGCCCGCGAAGACAATGTGTGGGCCGACATCACATCGCTCCCCACTCTGGCTTTCGATCACAACCTCATCATAGGTGAGGCACTTACGGCTCTGCGGCGCGAGGCGATCCACAACCGCGCGCTCGTTTACGACCTGCTCCCCAAGAAATTCACGGCATCGCAGTTGCGCCGTCTGCTCGAAATCATCGACAACCGCCGCTACGATGTGAGAAATTTCCACAAGAAAATGATGCAGACTCCATATGTGGTGGCGCTCGACGAGTTTCAGCAAGGTGTGGCACACCGCGCGGCGCGCTACTACCGGTTTGACCGCAAAATATATAATTCATTCAGATAATACCTCTTAATCAACTCAACATGTATCTCTTAGGATATGACATAGGAAGTTCGTCGGTCAAGGCAAGCCTTGTCGACGCCGTGAGCGGCAAAACCGTCGCCTCCGACTTCTACCCCAAGACCGAAGCCGAAATCATAGCCACCCGTCCCGGATGGGCCGAGCAGCATCCCGCGCAGTGGTGGGACAGCCTGCGTCACGCCACCGAAAGCATTCTCTCGGCGAGCCGCGTTGACCCCGCCGATATAAAGGCAATAGGTATTTCATATCAGATGCACGGACTCGTGCTCATCGACAAGAACAAGGAGGTGATACGCCCGGCAATAATCTGGTGCGACAGCCGTGGCGTGCCCTACGGCGAAAAGGCTTTCAACGAACTCGGCC
Organism: Duncaniella sp.; assembly: GCA_029060405.1. GTDB lineage: Bacteria > Bacteroidota > Bacteroidia > Bacteroidales > Muribaculaceae > Duncaniella. The sequence continues at coordinate 2,374 of JAIDUB010000066.1, forward strand.
ACGAGCGTTGCCTGTCGTCGATACTCAACTCCCCCGGCAACTTCACCGCCACCAAGCTGCGCTGGGTGAAGGAAAACGAGCCCGAGACTTTTGAAAAGATATATAAGGTGCTGCTTCCCGGCGACTATATCGCCATGAGGCTGACCGACAACGTTTGCACCACCCTGTCGGGACTCTCGGAGCAGATGCTGTGGGATTTCAGCCGAGGCACCGTAGCCGAATTCCTTCTCGACTACTTGGGTTTCCCCGCATCGATACTCCCTGAAATAGTACCGACATTTTCCGTGCAGGGCACCCTTACAGCCCGCGCCGCCGCCGAACTCGGCCTCAAGGAAGGCACTCCGGTGAGCTACCGCGCCGGCGACCAGCCCAACAATGCACTATCGCTCAACGTATTCAATCCCGGTGAAATAGCATCGACCGCCGGAACATCGGGCGTGGTCTATGGTATCAACGGCGAGGTTGCCTACGACGCACAAAGCCGCGTGAACAACTTCGCCCACGTCAATCACTCCAACTACCTTACCCGACTCGGCGTGATGGTGTGCATCTCGGGCACAGGCATCCTCAACTCATGGATGAAGCGCAACGTCGCTCCCGAAGGCATATCCTATCCCGCCATGAACGAACTCGCCGCCAAGGCTCCCATAGGCTCGGCGGGTGTGTCGATACTTCCGTTTGGCAACGGCGCCGAGCGCGTGCTGGCCAACCGCGAGATAGGTTGCTCGTTCCACGGCATCAATTTCCTCATCCACGACCGCTCACATCTGCTGCGCGCCGCTCAGGAAGGCATCGTGTTCTCGTTCATGTGGGGTATGGAAATCATGAAGTCGCTCGGCATGGACATTTCAAAAATCCACGCCGGCCACGCCAACATGTTCCTCTCGCCCATCTTCCGCCAGACACTCGCCGGAGTATCCGGAGCCACCATCGAGCTTTATGACACCGACGGTTCCGTAGGTGCGGCCAAGGGCGCAGGCATAGGTGCCGGTATCTACCGCGACAACACCGAGGCATTCGCATCGCTCGAGAAAATCGAGGTGATAGAGCCCGACACCGCTCACCGCGACGAGTATCTCGAGGCCTATGCGCGCTGGAAAAAATACCTCAACGCGGCTCTCAACGCTTAAATATACCAATACAACCAAATAATACACCTAAAATATCTCACAATTATGGCAGTAAAAGAATATTTTCCCGGTATCGGAAAAATCAAGTTTGAAGGCAAAGACAGCAAGAATCCCCTTGCTTACCGCTACTACGACGCTGAAAAAGTAATTCTCGGCAAGCCCATGAAGGAATGGCTCAAATTTGCCATGGCATGGTGGCACACTCTCTGCGCCGAGGGCGGCGACCAGTTTGGTGGCGGCACCAAGAAATTCCCTTGGAACGAAGGCACCGACGCTGTGGAAATCGCAAAGCAGAAAGCCGACGCCGGTTTCGAGTTCATGGAAAAGATGGGCATCGAATATTTCTGCTTCCACGATGTAGACCTCGTGTCGGAGGGCAACAACGTGGAGGAATATGAAAAGAACCTCAAGGAAATCGTAGCCTACATCAAGCAGAAGATGCAGGGTACCAACATCAAGAACCTCTGGGGTACAGCCAACGTATTCGGCAACGGCCGCTACATGAACGGCGCCGCTACCAATCCTGACTTCGACGTAGTGGCCCGCGCAGCCGTGCAGATCAAGAACGCTATCGACGCCACCATCGAACTCGGCGGTCAGAACTACGTGTTCTGGGGCGGCCGCGAGGGCTACATGAGCCTCCTCAACACTGACCAGAAGCGCGAGAAAGAGCACCTCGCAATGATGCTCAAGCTCGCCCGCGACTATGCACGCTCCAAAGGCTTCACCGGCACATTCCTCATCGAGCCCAAGCCCATGGAACCCTCCAAGCATCAGTATGACGTCGACTCCGAAACCGTTATCGGCTTCCTCAAGGCTCACGGCCTCGACAAGGATTTCAAGCTCAATATCGAGGTTAACCACGCTACTCTCGCCGGCCACACATTCGAGCACGAACTCGCTGTAGCCGTCGACAACAACATGCTCGGCTCTATCGACGCTAACCGCGGCGACTATCAGAACGGCTGGGATACCGACCAGTTCCCCATCGACAACTTCGAGCTCACTCAGGCCATGATGCAGATCATCCGCAACGGCGGCCTCGGCAACGGCGGTACCAACTTCGACGCCAAGACCCGTCGCAACTCGACTGACCTCGAGGACATCTTCATCGCCCACATCGCAGGTATGGACGCTATGGCACGCGCACTCGAAAGCGCAGCCGCCCTGCTCGAGGAATCGCCCTACAAGGAAATGCTCCGCAAGCGCTACGAGTCATTTGACGGCGGCAAGGGCAAGGAATTCGAGGAAGGCAAGCTCACCCTCGAGGATGTATACGCCTACGGCAAAGAGGTCGACGAACCCGCCCAGACCTCAGGCAAGCAGGAACTCTACGAGGCTATCGTAGCAATGTACTGCTGATAAACAGATTAAGCTCACGCTTTCAACACACATTTCAGAGGGCCTGACCCGGCCCTCTGATTTTCACGTTTTTTACCAATCACCAATCACATTCTACCATGGAATATCCCAAAACCGGAAGTCGCGCCTACCTGACGGGCATAGTGCTCGTGGCCGTGCTCGGCGGACTCCTTTTCGGCTACGACACAGCCGTGATATCGGGTGCTGAAAAGGGCCTTCAGGCTTTCTTCTTAGGCGCCAAAGACTTCGTTTACTCCGATACCATCCACGGTATCACCTCCTCGAGCGCACTGCTGGGCTGCATCATAGGCAGCGCCCTGTCAGGTATATGCGCATCGGCCCTCGGCCGCAAAAAGTCGCTCATCCTCGCCGGTGTGTTCTTCTTCCTCTCGGCATGCGGCTCCTATTATCCCGAATTCATGCTCTACGACTACGGTGTGCCCACGCTCAACCTTCTTGTCGTATTCAATATCTACCGTATCCTCGGCGGTATAGGTGTAGGTCTGGCATCGGCCATCTGCCCGATGTATATCGCCGAAGTAGCACCGTCCAATCTCCGCGGCACGCTCGTGTCGTGGAACCAGTTTGCCATCATCTTCGGTCAGCTCGTGGTATACTTCGTCAACTTCCTCATACTCGGCGAGCACACCCAGCCCATCATCGAGTCGATGGGTGAGACACTCTACCGCGTATCGGAAAACTCCGACCCATGGACCATCTCGACCGGCTGGCGCTACATGTTCGGCTCTGAAGCTTTCGTGGCCGGTATCTTCACATTGCTCGTGTGCTTCGTGCCCGAGTCGCCACGCTACCTCGCTCTGATAGGCCGCGACCACGATGCGCTGATGGTGCTCTCGCGCATCAACGGCTACGACAAGGCATGCGAGATTCTCAACCAGATCAAGTCGACCGTGGAGGTCAAGAGCGAGCGTCTGTTCTCATTCGGTATCATGGTGGTATTCGTGGGCGTGATGCTCTCGGTATTCCAGCAGGCAGTGGGTATCAACGCCGTGCTCTACTACGCTCCCCGCATATTTGAGTCGATGAACATGGGCAACCCGATGGTGCAGACCGTGATAATGGGTATCGTCAACATCTCGTTCACACTCGTGGCAGTATTCACCGTGGAAAAACTCGGCCGCAAGCCCCTGCTCATCTGGGGCTCGATAGGCATGGCCATCGGCGCGCTCGGCGTATGTTTCAGCAACCTCGTCGAAGTCGCTCCCATCGTGCCCGTGATTTCCATTATGGTGTACTCGGCATCGTTCATGTTCTCGTGGGGTCCCATCTGCTGGGTGCTCATTTCCGAGATTTTCCCCAACACCATCCGCTCTCAGGCAGTGGCCATCGCCGTAGCCTTCCAGTGGATTTTCAACTTCATCGTGTCGTCGACCTTCGTGCCCATGTACAACATGCAGGTGGGAGCGATGGGCGATAAGTTCGGCCACTTCTTCGTCTATGCCCTCTACGGCGTGATATGCGTTATCGCCGCATGGTTTGTCTACAAGCTCGTTCCCGAGACCAAGGGCAAGACCCTCGAGGATATGACCGAACTGTGGCGCAAGCGCGACCATGTGAAATAATCAGTCATCATCATTCCATTAATACCCAGCGGGTCGGCCGACACTCCGGCCGACCCGCTTTTTTATCCTTCAGCATGAAAATAATGCTAATCGCCGTAGGCAAGACCTCGACAGGCTATATCACGCGCGCCATCGAAGAATACGCGGCGCGTATCAACCACTACATGAAATTCGAGATCGCCGCTGTGCCCGACATCAAAGGCGCGCGGTCGCTCACCCCCGACGCCCAGAAAGAGCGCGAAGGCAAGGCGATACTCTCCATGCTCCAGCCCGGCGACGCCGTGGTGCTTCTCGACGAGCGCGGCAAGGAACTCACGTCGCGCCAGCTCGCCGAGACCATCGATTCCCGGGCCTGCCGCGGAGTGAAGCGCCTCGTCTACATAATAGGAGGCCCCTACGGATTCTCTCCCGAGGTATACGCAGCCGTACCCGAGCGCCTCTCGCTCTCGCGCATGACATTCACCCACGAGATGATACGCCTCTTCTTCACCGAGCAGATCTACCGCGCCATGACCATAATACGCGGCGAACCCTACCATCACGACTGAAATTTGTTAAACATTCGTTAAATATCGGCCCTATATTATTGCGGTAACATAATTAATTAGTATCTTCACTAAATCAATATCATGAAATTATGAATCCCAATCTTCAAGTATACTGCATCAATACATCGTCGTACATACCGTTTAACGGAGGCGATACCCTTAGCGACATTTACGGGCAGGTGAAGGACAAGATACCTTTCACCCCCATATGCGCGCGTGTCAACAACAAGACCGAGGAACTGCGCTATCCGCTGTTTGCACCCAAGCAGGTGGAATTTCTTTCGGCAGCCACCCCGTCGGGACGCCGCTGCTACATACGTTCGCTGTGCATGATGCTCTACCGCGCCGTCGACAAGCTGTATCCCGGCCACCGCCTCGACATCGAGCACTCGGTAAGCCGCGGATACTTCTGCCGCGTTGACGGTCTCGAAATTTCCCTTGAGGAAGCCGCAGCCGCAATCAGCCGCGAGATGCACTCGCTTGTGGAGATGGATCTGCCCTTTGTGCGATGCGAGCGCCCCACGGGCGAGGTAATCGAGATATTCCGCTCGCAGGGTCTCGACGACAAGGTGAAACTGATTTCCACCCTTCATGATCTCTACACGGTATATTATCGCCTCGACGGACTGGCCGACAGCTATTATGGCGCCCTTGCCCCTTCGACAGGCGTGCTCTCAACATTTGATCTCGTGGCATGGGAGGACGGCTTCCTGCTCCTCGGCCCCGACCCGGCCGATCTGTCGCGCGCGGTCGCCCCGCTCCCCCAGCCCCGTCTGTTTGACGCCTTCACACGCTATCTGCGCTTCAATTCCATCATAGGCACCCGCGACGCCGGCGATGTGAACCGACTCGTCGAGAAACACGAGACCTCCATGATGATCAACGTGGCCGAAGCGCTTCACACGAAATACATAGGCGAGATCGCCGACGACATCACCCGCCGCTACCGCGACGGCGGCTCCAAGATTGTGCTTGTGGCCGGCCCCTCATCGTCGGGCAAGACCACTTTCACCAAGAGGCTGGCCGTACAGCTGCTCACCAATCTCGTGCATCCAGTAATGATATCGCTCGACGATTATTTCGTTGACCGCGAGCACACCCCCCGCGATGCCGACGGCGAATATGATTACGAATCGCTCTATGCGCTCGACCTCAAGCTGTTCAACGAGCATCTGACCACACTCATTGCCGGCGGAGAAGTGGAACTGCCCACCTACAACTTCGAGACAGGAATGCGTGAATATCGCGGCAACCGCATCAGTCTGGGCAACAATACCGTGCTCCTCATCGAAGGCATCCACGGCCTTAACCCCGAGCTCACCCCGGCAATCCCCGCCGATCAGCTCTACAAAATCTACGTTTCGGCCCTCACCACCCTCTCTATCGACGACCACAACTGGGTATCGACGACCGACAACCGACTGCTGCGCCGCATAATCCGCGACTACAAATACCGCGGCACATCGCCCCTCGACACCATACGCCGATGGCCGAGCGTGCGTCGCGGTGAGGAAAAATGGATATTCCCATATCAGGAAAATGCCGACTCGATGTTCAACTCATCGCTGCTCTTCGAGATGGGCGTGATGCGCGACGAGGCCGAGCGGGTGCTCCGCGACGTACCCCGCGACGTGCCCGAGTATGGCGAGGCATGGCGTCTGCGCCGCTTCCTGAGCTACTTCCTCCCCATTCCATCCACCATGATACCGCCCACGAGCCTCCTTCGCGAATTCCTCGGCGGCAGCTCGTTCCACTACTAACCTTAAGTATCCATCAGTAATTACTACGAGATATGAATCTACTATCGAACGTTTCCCAAAAGGCTCTTAGTGGAGCCATTCTCTCTGTCATAGGATTTTATATCGCTTACGTGGTATATTCTTTATTCGTTTGCCTATTTGGATGCACGGTATATCTGACGCATGATCAGTCATGGAAATACTTATCGGATTTTATAGTTGCGCTTTTTTATCACGACTGCGTTCCGATACTTTCTGACACATGTCAGTTGATTATACTGAGTTATATTGTCGTTATTTTTTTATTGCTTACAAAGACAATCAAGCAACCATTGAAAGAATGGAAAGCATCCTTATCGGCAATCCTGGTTACGCTATTTCCCGTGATGCTCATCTCAGCCCATCTGATTTGGAACGAGGATGTATTGACAAGCCCTCCCCATTTTGGTGGTGCGGATAGAAGCCTTGAGGTATTCAACGCAATCCAAGCGTTGCTTTATAATAATTACTCACAAATTACCGATGGGTGGAAATATGCTACACTATTGCTCATACCCTCCGGACTTAGCTTGATCGTAATAACACAGCACGCATTTCTCAGCAGAAAGACCGCTCTACGACTTATTAAGATCTCTTTTTACGGATTCCTCATATTACAACTTCCTGAACTATGCGTCTCATTAATATTAGGCTCGGCAACCACCTCTTTTAAACCAATCCTATTCTTAAGATACAGCATATTGACCACATTATATATGCTATTCAGATATGGTATATATTTGATACCTTATACCGCTCTGATCCTTACATCGATAAGTATGTCCGGTGGTCATCGATGGCTTATCAAGCACAATGTTAAGGCCATATTTATCTCAGCAGTTATAATGCTGATTATACTGGCTATTATCATGTATATGTCATTTTATTTCTTATAATTAACTCCCCATCTGCCCCCTTATCAGCTCTGGTCTTTACATTTCGACACTCATTCAACATATCTTAACTACCGCGCTGCAATATTCGGGCGCGGAGGGCGTTATTGTAGATAACATGAAAACGTTTATCTTCAATATCATATCCATCATACTTGCCGCGGTGGCCGTGACTTCGTGTATCGAGGACTCGGTGGCTACTTCGCCGCAGGTGCAGCCGCTATTTTCAGTCGACACGCTGAAAATGGGTTCGGTCATCACCTCGCAGGGCACGCCCACATTCCGCTTCACCGTCTATAACCGCCACGACAAGATTATGAATATCGACCGCATCGCGCTGCGAAGCGGCTCGACCATATTCCGCATGAATGTCGACGGCTTCTCGGGCCGCGATTTCTCCAATATACAGATACGTCCCAACGACTCGATTTTCGTATTCGTGGAGGCCACGCTTCCCGAGCAGTCGGCTCCGGGGCTCAACGAGGTGAAAGACCACGTGGACTTCACCACACGCGGCATCACACGCACCGTGGTGATCAATGCCGACGCCTTCGACGTGAAGCGTCACCGCGCCGAGATCATCACCGCCGACACGCGCTTTACCGCCGAATATCCCCACCAGATTTTCGACTCGCTCGTGGTGGCTCCCGGTGTGACGCTGACCATCGAGCCGGGCACACGCATGATGTTTCACGACGGCGCATCGATGAAGGTCTACGGCACTCTGCGCAGCGTGGGCACCCCCGACGCTCCCGTGCATTTCTCGGGCGACCGCACCGACAATGTCGTTGGCTCCATATCATTTGACCTCATGGCCTCGCAGTGGCAGGGACTTACATTTGCCACCGGCAGCCGCGACAATCTCCTGAGCCACTCCATAGTGCGCAACACCGTGAGCGGCGTGCTCGCCGACTCGCTATCGCAGCTCACCATCGTCAACAGCCGCCTGCGCAACTCGGCCGGCCGGTCGCTGACGGCATGGCACGCCGATGTCACCGCAATGGGCACCGAAATAGCCGAAGCTGCCTACGGCACACTGCTGCTCCACGGCGGCAAAGCGCGATTTGACCATTGCACCATCGCCAACTATTACCTGTTCTCTGTACTCTACGGCGAAGCCGTGCAGCTGAGCCACACCGACGACGATACCGACGATGAGAGCGGACTGCCGCGCCTTCAGGCCGAGTTTACCAACTCGATCATCTACGGCAACGGCACCGACCTGTCCCACGGCGACCTGACGGGTATGAACGTGACATTTAAGCGCTGCCTGTTCAAGAGCGAAGGCGAGGACGACGACAATTTCGTGGAATGTCTCTGGGACGCCGACCCGCTCTATTACACCGAGCGGTCGAAATACATCTTCGACTACCGCCTGAAGCCCGAATCACCCGCCATCGGCTATGACTCGCCGGCGCTCTCGCTCCCCCTCGCGCCCGCCGACCTCTACGGCACAGAGCGCGCAGGCACCATCGGTGCCTACGAATTTGTCGCCCCCGAGGAGGAGTAATCCTTATAAGACAGGGCTATTGATTCCGCTATGGAATTGAGGTGGAGGAAGGTTTTTCGGTCCGGCGGGAGGGGCGTGTGGGGCGCAAGGATCAATAATTGACCTTTGGCGCACTGATTGAAATCGTGGGCCGCAGGTTTTTCGCGTTCGGCAAGAGACTTATTCGTAATCAGGATTACCTTTCCATTGACAGCCTCACATTGCCGCCGTACTTCCTTTTCAGCGGGAGATATAAATGGCGAGACCAGTACTCCTCCGTTTTCAGAGAGATGTCGCCAGCGCCGGCACTTGTAGTCTGCGACAGTTTCCGTATCTGCACGATGGATTACCACAGGTGCTTTGAAGGGGTTTTGCAGCAGCTGGAGATTTCCATAGGCTTGCCAGAGGGTACCGTTAAGATTGATATTATTGAGTCGTTGAAAGAAATCGGGATTCAGTCTTCTCTCGAGCAGCCTTTTAGGATTTTCACGGATATAAGTGATGATATGGTCCAGTTTGTGGCGGGGGAGCAGGTATCGGTCGTGGAAATCGGGAGTAAAGATATCGGATATCTGCGGGAAGGCTTCTCTTATTATTTGTCCGGTCTTAACTTTCATCATTCCTATGTAACTTCCGAGTGCCCGCTGGAGATATTCACGGGCGAAGATGGCGAAATGGATATGATCGGGCATAATGGCATATTGAAGAATCTGAAGGGCGGGGCAAAGATTGGGGAAGTTGAGTATTTGTCGCTCTATGATCGAGCCGATAGCGGATTTATTGATGACGGGTTGATCGGGAGAGCCCGAAATTTGGCAAAAGCTCGGGCAATTGGGAGCTTTCCCTATAGTTATATGATAGATAGAACGACCACGATAATCGTGCTTGGGATTTCGACCCATGAGTTTTTTATTTTAATGGTTACAACGCCGCAAGCGGCTTTTGCGATGACAAGCTTTGCGCGGCTTTTGTAAGTGCAGAGCCGCTTGCGGCAAATGTACGAAAATTTGGCTTTACTACATTAATAAAAGGAATTTTTGTGTAATTTTGCGGCATGGAACAAGTGACGAAAGGTATCGTGGTGTACGGCGCTTCGTCGTCGGGCATCGATCAGAAATACAAGACTCTCGCACGCGAGCTGGGCCGCATGCTGGGCGAAAACGGCTTCTACCTCATCAACGGTGGCGGCCGCGGCGGCCTGATGCAGGAGAGTATCGAAGGTGTCATCGAGGCCGGCGGTAAAGCCGTGGGCGTGTTGCCCGAATTCATGATACGCAAGGAGTGGAATCATCCGGCGCTGACCGAGACTATAGTGACCGACGGCATGCACCCCCGCAAGGCCAAGATGGCCGAAATGTCGTCGGGCGCCATCGCCCTCCCGGGAGGCATAGGCACTCTCGACGAGCTCTGCGAGATTATGACTTGGCATCAGCTCGGGCTTTATCCCCATAAGGTCATAATACTCAACTACGATGGTTTTTATGACCCGCTTATAGAGATGTTTGAGAAAATGCACGATCTTCATTTCATGCGCGACAACCGCAAGCTGTGTCACATCGCGGCCACAGCGGCCGAAGCCGTGCAGTTACTCCTCGCCGACTGATGCACTTCCCGTTTGCCATACCTGATTCCGTAGTGACCGCCGACTCGCTTGCAGCTCCGGTGGCAACCACTGTCGCCGTCACGGAGCATCTTGACGACTCCCCCACTCTCACACGTGCGGAAGCCAAAGGAATCACTACAGGTGTGGTGCCCTATACCCGTGGCATCGCTCCGCGCGAACGAGCCATGCTTCCGGGATATGACTCGGGTATAGCCTGCCTCCTGATAGGAGCTTTTCTGCTCATCGCGTTTAATCTCCGCCACTATACCACGATGCTCAAGAGTCTGCCGCGCGACCTCTTTTCGGTGCGCCGCCGCGACAATCTCTTTGAGGAGCACACCATGAACGAGACACGACTGCTGCTTTCGATGATAGTGCTGCTGTGTCTCAATGTGGCCATAGTCGCCACAGCCTGCGTCACGGCTGCGAAGGTGGCGCCCCCGCTCTCGCATATAGCTATGATAATAATGTTTGCCGCGGCGATGGCGGCATATTACGTGGCGCAACTGTGTGCCTACTCCACGGTGGGAGTTGTTTTCGCCGATGCCGATGTGTCGCGGCTGTGGCTAAAAGGCTTCAATGCCTCACAGAGCACACTGGGGCTTGCACTGGTGATTCCGGCGCTCGTGGTGGTGTTTGATCCGGCTGCGGTGGCGCCTGTCGCGATAGTGGCCGCGGTGCTCTATCTCATTGCCCGAATGATATTTATTTATAAGGGTTTTAGACTTTTTTACCATAAAATTAGCTCGTTTGTCTATTTTATTTTGTATCTTTGCACCCTCGAAGTCGCGCCACTGTTTTTGATAGTGCGCGCCTATCGGTTCATTGCATTATAAAATTCACAAATAACGCTAACATCCAAGCCCATAACTGTCGTGAAAGTAAAAAAAGTATTGGTCTCCCAGCCCCAGCCCGCACAGGGCAAGTCACCCTACTTTGACATTGCCGAGAAATATGGAGTGGAGATAGTATTCCGTCCCTTCATTAAGGTAGAAGGACTCTCGTCGAAGGATTTCCGCCAGCAGAAAATCAATATACCCGACTTTACCGCGGTAATCTTCACTGCGCGCACGGCCATCGACCATTTCTTCCGTCTCTGCGAAGAGCTCCGCATCACTATTCCCGATACTATGAAATATTTCTGCACCACCGAGTCGATAGCACTCTACCTGCAGAAATACATCGTATACCGCAAGCGCAAGATATTCCACGGCAGCACAGGCAAGCTCGATGATCTGCTCCCCGCCCTGCTCAAGCACAAAAAGGAAAATTTCCTCTATGCGGTGAGCGACGTGCATAAGGACGATACCAACGTGCTCGATACCAACGGCATCAAGTACACCAAGGCCGTGATGTACCGCACCGTGAGCAACGATTTCGGCCCCGACGAGAAGTTTGACTACGACATGCTCATCTTCTTCAGCCCCTCGGGAATCGACTCGCTGCTGAAAAACTTCCCCGATTTCAAGCAGGGCGACATATGCATAGGCTGTCTCGGCGCCACTACAGCCAAGGCTGTACGCGATGCCGGACTGCGCCTCGACATCGAGGCTCCCTCGCCGCAGGCACCCTCGATGACCGCCGCCCTCGACAATTTCCTTGCCTCGCAGGCCGACAAATAAACCGGAGCCAAAGGTAAAGATAAGCACTCCCGTCACCAGCAGCTACAGCGATGTCATCACCGGCCCATCCGCTACGACTTTACAAGAAAGAGAAACTGTGCAGCGAGATAGCCATAGCCCGTGTGTTTAACCGCACCGATCCGGCTACCTCGTCGGCATCGGCATATCCGCTTGTAGCATCGTGGCAACTGAATACGGTGCGCGACATCAAGTGTCCCCGCTTTCTCGCATCGATACCCAAGAAAAGAGTGCGACATGCCGTAGACCGCGTAGGTCTGCGCCGTCGTGTGCGCGAGGCCTACCGCCTGCACCGCGACCTCATACCGGCCGATGCCCCGCTCGACATCGCTTTCGTGTATGTGGGCAAGAACATATTTCCTTATGCCGTAATCGAGAAATCGATGATGCGCCTGCTCGACAAAATCAACCGGTCACTTGACGGCGAGGAACAATGAAAAGCAATCTCCGCCGCATCGCAAGGCAGATTTTCGTGCTGCCAATCCGCTTCTACAAAGGATGTATCTCACCCATGTTTCCGCCCTCATGCCGTTTCACCCCCACGTGCAGCACCTACATGCTCGAAGCTGTGATGAAACACGGCATCCTGCGCGGCACATGGCTCGGAATAAAGCGCATAATGCGCTGCCACCCGTGGGGAGGCAGCGGCTATGACCCCGTACCCTGACGCCATGCCTCCATTTGACACCCACACTCACCGCCGCGATGCCGCCGACGCCATCATCAACTACGATCCCGCCGTCGACACCTACACGCCCGACCCGTCGCTGACATACTCGGTGGGAGTGCACCCGTGGCATGCCCATCTCGCCGACAAGGCTACTCTCGACAAGGCAGCGACTCTCGCCCGTGAAGGCAATTTCGTAGCCATAGGCGAAACCGGACTTGACACGCTGCGAGGTTCTGACCCGGAAATTCAGACACGGCTGTTTGAGTGGCATATCAGTCTGGCTATCAGTCTGCGCAAACCGCTCATAATCCACGCCGTAAGAGCTTGGCAGCAGCTGATTGCCATAAGCCGCCCCTACCGGCCGTTTATAGCACCGTGGATTATCCACGGCTTCCGCGGCAAGCCACAGCTCGCCCGTCAACTGCTCGACGCCGGTTTCAGCCTCTCGTTCGGACAGCATTACAACCCCGAATCCTTCGCCATCACACCCGTCGACCGCCGCTACGCCGAAAGCGACGAATCCACCCTCCCTGCCCATCTCCCGGGAGCGGTGAATACATTGCCATGCTAATTACTTGAATCAGATATCAGAGAATCCGAGTACCTGTATTCCGTCCAAACCGGCCATTGTCTGACCTGAATATATAACCGCCGATTCCTTGACATAGTCAGGGAAATATTTATAGAAATACTTCAGGCCTTTTGTAAAGTCAGGATGAAACGTAGCCGATGACTTAATCTCGAAGCATCCATATTGCGAACCGCTTTTTACCAGTAAATCCACCTCATTACCGTTGGAATCACGATAGAAATACAATCCGCCTTCGAGTCCTCGGTTAAGCCGATCTTTTAGAAAATTCATGATTATCATATTTTCAAACAGATAACCTCTCATTTTATCACGGTTCATCGACTCCGGCGAATCTATCTCAAGCAGATACGAAGCCACTCCGCAGTCAGTGAAATAGATTTTAGGGCTTTTGGTAAGACGCTTGCGTGTATTGGTGAAAAACGGCGGAAGAAGATAAATTATATATGAAGCCTGAAGTACTGAGACCCATGAATTTACAGTATTAACGGCCACCCCCAATTCATTTGAAAGCTCTGAAGCGTTGAAAATCGAGCCGATACGGGCAGCACACAGTCTGATAAACCTCTGAAACAGATTAAGATCCTTTATGGCAAGCAAATCACGGACATCTCTTTCAAGATATGTCTTTATATAATGAGGATATAGCAGTCGCGGTATATTTCGCCCGCTCCATACCGCGGGATAAAATCCGCTGTAAAGCAAAGTATCTATTCCATCATCTTTTCGCAGTCCGGCTATCTCCGTGAGACTCAATGGAAGAAGTTCAAACACAGCCGTTCGCCCTGCCAAACTCTGTGTCACATTCTTCAGTAAAGAGAACTGCGAACTGCCTGTGAGATAAAATTTCCTTTCGGGATTCTCGTCAACTATCCCTTGGATATACGACAACAATTCAGGCACATGCTGCACCTCATCAATAATGACTCCGGCCGGAAATGAAGATAAAAAACCTTTCGGGTCGCTCATGGCCGCAAGTCGAGTATCAGGATATTCCATCGAAATATATGGCAGAGAGGGAAAAAGATGTCGCAAAAGCGTAGATTTACCCGACTGCCTCGGGCCGGTAAGTGTTATCACAGGAAAGTATCGTGATGCTTCTTCAATAGCATCAGACATGGTTCTATTAATGTAAATCTCGGCCATTATTATATTCTATGCAAATTTTCAATACCGCCGCAAATTTACATAAATCAATCCTAATCACCAAATACTCAGCGGCATTTTTTCTGAATTATATCCTAAGCCACTGGTTTCTCTTCGGGATAATTATTCCGATTTACGCCCCGATGCTTAAAAAATATAATCCTAAAGTCAAAGTCGAAACGCAATTTTCACCTGCAAGCTCCATATTTTTTGAGGCCGCAGGGATGAAACGGCTATCGGTGGGGATGGGGCTTCACTATCCCACGGCCCCTCCCCTCCGATAGATGTTTCAGACCGACCGAAAGGTAACCTTAGTTCAAGGCAATACAAAAAAAGGAGACCGAAGTCTCCCTGAGATTTACTAATTTTGTATTGCTACATGACAAAACATTTAACCTCAGCACAAAGGTACCACCTTTTCGTGGAATAGATTATGATAACCCAACAAATTTTTGCTGCACTTTCAGAATACTCTATACATTACATCGAGCTTCATATTCCTTGATGATCCTTGTAATATCATTTTTCAATTCGGGAATATGACGTATCACCAGACTCCATAGAAAATCAGGCTGCACATTATCATAAGCATGAATTATTCTGTTACGGGTATCGATAATCGCTCTGGCGTTAGGGATTTCAACAGAAGCATCGGCTTTCTTTATCCTGTTAATAGCTTCCCCCATAATTTCGACTTTCCTCTCCACTACGCATTTTCTCATCATGTCTTTTTCAAAAAGGTCATATCTACGGGGAAAATCCTCAAAGCAACTCTGAAGGTCATTGATTGCATCAAGCACATCCTGCAACCACACCAGCACTCTCTCATCACCCATATATCAGCCGCTTTGTACGATTAATATTTGCTATCAGATATCTGTTTCGCAACCCCCTTTCCTCAACAAGATCGACCTTTCGACTAAACAGGCTCTCAAGCGCATCACGGAATCCGAAATAATTATCTACGTAATCAAATGTCTCATGGTCTACCGTATCGAAATCCACAAGCATATCCACATCGCTGTCGCCATTGAATCTGTCAGTCAGAATTGACCCGAAAACCGACAATTTCCTTACCCTATGCTTGCGGCACAGGTCAAAAATTTTTTGCAGATTAAGCTCTATCAGTTTCATATATAAGGGGATTTCTGTGCAAAGATAACGAATAATATTAAATATTAACGCTATCCTCGCTAAATTAGTTTCCTAATTAACAATTTAATCCTGACGCAGAAGAACTGAGGATTTTCGCCCCGATGCTTAAAAAAATATAATAAGGAAAAATTTCTTTAATAATCATTCCATATACCGCGAAAAGTCACTATCTTTGCACCTGAAAAAGTAGGGCCGGAAGGCTCACAGCGCTTTTTCCTGAAGTATAATCATCATTCCTACAACAAGAAAAATACTAAAACCCCAATAAATAATTCCACAATGAGTACAATTGATCTTTCACAGTATGGTATCAAAGGCGCCAAGGTGATTCACAACCCCTCCTATGAGCAGCTTTTCAAAGACGAGACCAATCCCGAGCTGACCGGCTACGAAAAGGGCCAGCTTACCGAGCTTGGTGCAGTCAACGTGATGACCGGTATCTACACCGGCCGTTCGCCCAAAGATAAATTTTTCGTAAAGGACGACACCAGCGCCAACTCTATCTGGTGGACTTCCGAAGAATATAAGAACGACAACAAACCCATCACTCCCGCCACTTGGGATGCCCTCAAGACTATCGCCGACAAGGAACTCAGCGACAAGACTCTTTATGTAGTCGACGCTTTCTGCGGCACCAACCCCGACACCCGTCTGGCAGTTCGCTTCGTGATGGAAGTAGCATGGCAGGCTCACTTCGTGACCAACATGTTCATCCGCCCCACCGAGGAAGAACTCAAGAACTTCAAGCCTGACTTCGTGGTGCTCAACGCATCCAAGGCCAAAGTTGAAAACTGGCAGGAGCTCGGCATCAATTCCGAGACTTGCGTTGCTTTCAACCTCACCGAGCGCATGCAGCTCATCATCAACACTTGGTATGGCGGCGAGATGAAGAAGGGTATGTTCTCAATCATGAACTACTATAACCCCCTCCGCGGTATTGCTTCGATGCACTGCTCGGCCAACACCGACAAGCAGGGCGAGAACACCGCTATCTTCTTCGGTCTCTCCGGTACCGGCAAGACCACCCTTTCCACCGACCCCAAGCGTCTGCTCATCGGTGACGACGAACACGGCTGGGACGACAACGGTGTGTTCAACTACGAGGGCGGCTGCTACGCCAAGGTTATCAACCTCGACAAGGAATCAGAGCCCGATATCTACAACGCCATCACCCGCGATGCTCTTCTCGAGAACGTGACTGTAGACGCTGAAGGCAAGATCGACTTCACCGACAAGTCAGTGACCGAGAACACCCGCGTTTCTTACCCCATCAACCACATCAAGAACATCATCGTTCCTTCTCGCGGTCCCGCCGCAAAGAACGTGATCTTCCTCTCGGCCGACGCTTTCGGTGTGCTTCCTCCCGTTTCTATCCTCAACGACGAGCAGACCAAATATTACTTCCTCTCGGGCTTCACCAGCAAGCTCGCCGGAACAGAGCGCGGTATCACCGAGCCCACCCCCACTTTCTCGGCTTGCTTCGGTGCAGCGTTCCTTTCGCTCCACCCCACCAAGTATGCTGAGGAGCTCGTTAAGCGCATGAACGAGAGCGGCGCCAAGGCTTATCTGGTCAACACCGGCTGGAACGGTACAGGCAAGCGCATCTCTATCCGCGACACCCGCGGTATCATCGACGCCATCCTCGACGGCTCCATCCTCACCGCTCCCACCAAGAAGCTCCCCATCTTTGACTTCACCATCCCCACCGAACTCCCCGGCGTAGATCCCGCTATCCTCGATCCCCGCGACACCTACACCAACCCCGAGGAATGGTACAAGAAGGCCGACAAGCTTGCCGAAATGTTCATCGCCAACTTCAAGAAATTTGAAGGTCACGAAGAAGGCCGCAAGCTCGTTGCTGCAGGTCCCCACGTAGAAAAGTAATCCATCAGCGATTATATATATCCACAGCCCCCGGTTGCACCACAGCAGCCGGGGGCTGATATTTTGTGGAGAGAGCGATAGAATCACTATTTTCCCGATTAACCGGGATTTTTAAAAAGATTTGGCGGATTGAAAAAATTGTTGTACTTTTGCAGTCGGGTAAGTCCTACACGACCAGCTCCCCGAGAACTCCGCCAGGTCTTGATCGAAGCAACGGTATCGGGTTGTAGCGGTGCGATGTAGATCGCTTACCCTTTTTTGTATCAACACCCCATCTCCTTAGCCATGATTCTCAAGCAGTTGACATTGACCAACTTTAAGAATATCGCCCAAGCCGACCTTGAATTTTCTCACAAGGTCAACGGCTTCCTCGGCAACAACGGCATGGGAAAAAGCAATCTCCTCGACGCGATATACTACATGAGCCTTACCCGCAGCTTCACCCGCGTGCCTGACCGCATGCTGATGCGCCGCGGAGAGACATTCACCCTCGCCAAGGCGCTCTACGACCGCCGCGGCACGGCCGAGGAACTGTCGCTCGGCATGGCCGAGGGCAAGCGCAAGAAATTCCGCCGCGGCGGCAAGGAGTATGACCGCTTGAGCGCACATATAGGGTCCTTTCCGCTCGTGATGATAGCGCCTCAGGACATCGACCTGATACGCGGCGCCGGCGAGGAACGCCGTGCTTGGATGGATGTGGTGATATCGCAGAGCGACCCCGTTTATCTCGACGCGCTCATACGCTACAACCGCGCTCTGGAGCAGCGCAACACCATGTTGCGCAACGGAGTGGTCGACCACACTCTATACGAGGCCGTGGAGTCGATAATGGATTTCACCGCCGCAACTATCCATGCCGCCCGCTCCCGATGGGTAAGCGAACTGACTGAAATATTCAACCGCTACTATACCGCCATAGCAGGCACGGGCGAGGAGGCTTCGATTTCCTACGACAGCACCCTGTCGCAGCCCGGCGCTACGATGACGTCGCTGCTCGACGGCGCCCGCCGCCACGATGAAATCGTGAAGCACACATCTGTCGGCCCTCACCGCGACGACATAGAGATGCTGCTCGACGGCATGCCCGTGCGCCGCACCGGTTCGCAGGGGCAATGCAAAAGCTTCACCATAGCGCTGCGACTGGCGCAATACGAGTTTCTCAGCCGCTCGACGGGTATGCGGCCGCTGCTGCTGCTCGACGACATTTTCGACAAGCTCGACGCCGGGCGTGTGGAGCGCATAGTAAGCGTGATTTCGTCTGACAGTTTCGGCCAGATATTCATCACCGATACCAACCGCACCCACCTCGACGAAATCATGTCGCGCTCGGCGGGCGACTACCGCCTGTGGCATGTAGACCACGGTAATTTCACACCGGTCACCCACTATGAAACGCACTGATCCCGTACGTCTCGGCGACTTCGTCGACCGCGTGCTCTCGCAGGCCGGAATCTCTGACCGCCTCGACGAGTACCGCCTGTGCGCCCTGTGGCCCGAAATCGTGGGTCCCGGCATCAACCGCTACACTGTGCGCCGCTACGTGGACCGCGGCATACTGCATGTATATCTCACATCGGCTCCGCTGAAAAACGAGCTGATGTTTAACCGCGCGGCTCTCGTCAAGGCTCTCAACGACGCCTGCGGCCGCGAGGTGATAACCGACGTAACAATTCACTGACATGACACCCAAAAATCTTCCGGCCGACGCCAATCCCCGCGTACCCGCTCCGGGTACATTTCACCATTACATACCCGTGCAGATACGGTTTACCGACATCGATGCACTGGGACACGTAAACAATGCCGTCTACATCAACTATTTCGACCTCGGCAAGACCAAATACTTCGAGAGTGCTATGCACGATGCCATCGACTGGGGCAACATAGGCGTGGTAATTGTCAACATCAATTGCTCTTACTATGCTCCCACGCTCTATGAAGAGTCCATCGAAGTGCTTACCAAAGTGACCGAGATTGGGCAGCGAAGCCTCCACGTGGAGCAGCGACTGATCAATTCTGACACTATGCAGACCAAAGCCGTGTGTTACACTATCCTTTCGGGGTTCAGTCGCGAGACCATGAAGTCGGTGGAAATCACTCCCGAGTGGATTACCGCGCTTGAGAAATATGAAGAAGCGAAGCTGACCCGATGAGCACGCCACGCTCCATACCTGAAGATTTTGTAGCGGCATGCCGCTCTCAGCTCGGCGATGAAGCCGGGCCTCTGCTCGAGTCGCTGCTATGCGGCCAACCGTCACGATCGGTGCGCCTCAATCCGGCCAAGCCGTCGGCTCTCTCACCCGAGGGGGAGGCTGTGGAGTGGTGCGACGGCGGTATGAGACTCGCCGCCGATGCGCCATCGGTCACCCTTGATCCGCTTTTCCATGCCGGCGCCTACTACGCGCAGGATGCTTCATCGATGATCGTAAAGACCATTGTGAAGCACATTGCCGGAGATCAACCGATGGTAGCCGTTGACGCCTGCGCCGCCCCCGGCGGAAAGACCACTGCCGCCATCGACGCTTTGCCCGCCGGCTCTCTGATGATAGCCAACGAGATCGTGCCCGCACGTTGCGCCATATTGCGCGAAAATCTTCTCAAATGGGGCTATCCGGCAACCATAGTCACCCGCGGCGATACAGCAGCCCTCGCCCGCATGGGAGAGACGGCCGACCTGATTATTGCCGACGTGCCGTGCTCGGGCGAAGGCATGATGCGCAAGGATGCCGACGCCGTGGCTCAGTGGACTCCTCGCCTCGTGGAGGAATGCGCGCGGCTGCAACGAGAGATTGTCGACAACCTATGGAATCTGCTACGCCCCGGTGGCATCATGATATATTCCACCTGTACCTACAACCGCCATGAGGACGAAGAAAATGTAGCTTACATTGTGGAAAAACTCGGCGGAGAACCTGTCGCAATACCCGGACTGCCCCACTGCATAGCTCCGGGTATCGACTCGCCTTATCCCTGCTACCGCTTCATGCCCCACCGATTGCGCGGCGAAGGACTCTTTGTGGCAGTGATACGCAAGCCCGGCCACAGTTCTCCCCTCGGCGATGAATCTGTCCCGTCGGGAAAGCGCAAAGACGCCCGCAACCGACGGCATGATGCAGGCAAGTCATCGGCGGCACGCGATATTGCCGTAAAGTGGATCAACAGTCCCGAATCATTCGGGATCATCGAGACCTCCGACACCGTCACGCTCTTTCCCGAAAAATGGATGCCATTGCTCAAGCGCGTGGAGCGATGCACTGCAGTGGTTCAGGCCGGCATTACCGCCGCCACTTTAAAGGGGCGCGACGTAATACCCCATCATTCGTTGGCAATGTCGACGGCCATGAATCGCGAAGCATTTCCCGAAGTGGCGCTGTCGCTCGATGAAGCCCGCGACTATCTGCGCCGCAACACCCTGACACTGCCCCCCGACACTCCGCGCGGATATGTCACCGTGACCTACGGCGACCTGCCGCTCGGATTCATGAAGCACTTGGGCAACCGCTCCAATAATCTTTACCCCGCTGATTACCGCATAAAATTCCTATAAACATCCAGCCATGAAAAAATCGCTTATCCTCATCTGCACCATCATCCTCACCATCGCCGTCAATGCCGCCTCACCGCAGCTCATAGGCCGCCGCGGCAGCGCCTACGGCGTGGAGAACTCCAAAGAAGCGTTCCGCAACGGCGCCCGCATGGGTTTCGACATAATGGAATGCCACGTGCGTCTCACCGCCGATTCAGTCTACGTAGCCGCCCACGACGGAAAGACCGCCCGACTTGGCGGAAACATGAAAATCGAGACATCAACTCTGCCCGAACTCCTTACCGAGACTTACACCCAGACCATCGACGGCAACACCTACACGGGAAAACTCCTCACCGTAGCCGACTATCTCGACTTCTGCCGCGACAACGGCAAGACTCCCCTCCTCCACCTCAAGACTATGGCGAAGAAAGACACCGACCTGACTCCGCTTCCCGGCCTTGTGGAGCTCATCGACAGCCTTTCGCTGCGCGACGAGTGCGTGATACTCACAGCATCCAAAGCCTATGCCGACTATTTCCTTACTCATGCTCCGGGGCTTAAAGTTGTGTTTCAGGCCGACGGCAAGTGGCGCGAACTCGCTCAGTGGATCATAGAGCGCAACCTTGACGTGGACATAAAGCAGGATTTTATCGATCAGGAATGTATCGACACATTCCACGGCGCGGGGCTTAAGATTATGACATGGACCGTCAACACCCTCGACGACTACAGCCGCCTCGCCGCCCTCGGCGTCGACCAGATGATCACCGACGTGCTCGGGCCGACGAGCATTACTACAGAATGACGGTTGACTAATATTCGCGGGCTGAGATAAATCCTACCTCAGCCCGCTACTCATATAAGGGTATATGCAACTTATATTATAAATCTGAGTATAATAATGGGAGTCATAGAAAGAATTACCACGCACCATACACCCAATAACTTTGAATAGGCTTTTGCCTTATATAGATAAGGCGTTACGGCAGCGGCGAAGATTATGAGGCTTGAACTTCCTATTATGACACACCATGTCAGCAACGGCCCATTAGCCATGATGCCTATACACGTGGCAACTACTACGGGGAGCAACAATAAGAACAGACCGGCCGGAATTACATTCCGAACTTTATTATTATCCATAGCTCATCAATTAGATTTCTACTATATAACCATGTTGCAGCATACAAAGTTTATAGTCATTCAATAACCATTCCCACAGTATAAGCCATAGCTAATTTGAAAGCATCCCTGTGACGCTGAATTCTTCGCATAGCCATGAACTAACCCAAGCTAACAATACGCCACTGATAATCAGCCCTGTAGGGACGCACACTCGGGTGCGTCCGGCCGAGCTGAATATAATCTTTACACAACCGTCGCGCGAGAGAG
Source organism: Duncaniella sp. (assembly GCA_029060405.1). Classification (GTDB taxonomy): domain Bacteria; phylum Bacteroidota; class Bacteroidia; order Bacteroidales; family Muribaculaceae; genus Duncaniella. The sequence continues at coordinate 24,765 of JAIDUB010000066.1, forward strand.
CTGCTTCACTCCAGCCGGCGCCCTTTCAACAGAGCTACAAGTTGAACTAAAAACTCGAGGATACGGCTGAGTGTGTTGAGAAATTTTGACTTCATAGTATTACATATTTTTGTGGTTTCATCCGCAAAATTACCCCTCTTCATTGGTTAATTTCTGCGATAACGGACCATTTAAAGAAATTTTTCGTTAAATCGTTAAAAAAGTCCGCGTAAATGAACCTTAGATTGCGGAAATAGTTGTAATTTTAGGTCGAATTTCCAAAACACTACAATATATGAAATTTTTAACAGACGAAAAGCTTGTGATTGTCGGAGCAGCCGGCATGATCGGTTCGAACATGGCGCAGACCGCCATTATGATGGGTCTCACCCCCAACATCTGCTTGTATGACCCCTACGCACCGGGTCTTGAAGGCGTAGCTGAAGAGCTTTATCACTGCGGATTTGAAGATGTCAACATCACCTTCACCTCCGATATCAAGGAGGCTCTTACCGGCGCCAAGTATATCGTCAATTCGGGCGGTGCAGCCCGCAAGGCAGGCATGACCCGCGAAGACCTTCTCAAGGGCAACGCCGCTATCGCCGAGGAATTCGGTAAAAACGTGCGTCAGTACTGCCCCGATGTGAAGCACATCACCATCATCTTCAACCCCGCCGACATCACCGGCCTCATCACCCTGCTCTATGCCGGCGTGAAACCCTCATGCGTGACCACTCTCGCCGCCCTCGACTCCACCCGTCTGCGCAGCGAGCTCGCCAAATATTTCAAGATTTCGCCTGACAAGATCACCAACTCCCGCACCTACGGCGGTCACGGCGAGCAGATGGCCGTATTTGCCTCCACCACTATCGTCGACGGCAAGCCCCTCAGCGAAATCATCGGCACCGAAGCACTTCCCACCGAGGACTGGAATGCCCTCAAGACCCGCGTGATACAGGGCGGCAAGAACATCATCGACCTCCGCGGCCGCTCATCGTTCCAGAGCCCCTCTTACGTATCTATCGAGATGATCGCCGCAGCCATGGGTGGCAAGCCCTTCCGCTGGCCCGCAGGCACATATGTCAACAACGACCGCTACTCCCACATCATGATGGCCACCGAGACCACTATTTCCAAGGACGGCGTCGTAGCCAAGCCCCTCACCGGTACCCCCGAGGAAATGAAGGAACTCGACGAGAGCTACAAGCACCTCTGCGCCCTCCGCGACGAGGTTATCGCCATGGGCGTGATGCCTCCCGTATCAGAGTGGAGCAAGCTCAACCCCTACCTCGACGAAAAGACCTGCTGATAACGTCAACACCCTTTATATACATCGGTCCCGGAGCCACCCGCCCCGGGACCGATTGCGTATATATAATATTCACGCATTCAACACATTGAGCTGTATGGACGCTCCACGGAGCGACCGGTGGCGGATGGCGCGCGACAAAGGCGATGAATCCGCGATTTCTGCGAAGAAATTACCGTTTTGCTCGGCCGGACGCTCACTGGGGAGCGTCCCTACATAATTGGTATTCAGGAGTATATATTTGGATTGGTTGTGACGACCAGTAGGGGCGCTACATGGAGCGCCCGGCGCAGGATGGTGCGCGACAAAGGCGATGGACTCGGAATTACGGCATTTTTTCGGCGGGAAAATACCGTTTTGCTCGGCCGGGCGCTCCATGGAGCGCCCCTACAGGATTGTTATTCAGGAGCACCCATACAGGAACTGATATTCAATGGGATGCTTTGCGGAGGGCTGCTATGGCGGCCACTACGGCATATGAGATGGCTGAGGCGATGACGATGGGGAGGAACATGGAGAAGTTGCCGGTCATCTCGGTGGTGATGAAGATGGCCATGAGCGGGGCTTTGATGATGCCGCTCATCGAGGCTGCCATACCGGTGATGACAAATGCGCCCACCGGTAAAGTCATTCCGAAAATTAGATTCAGGCCGGCAATAAACACATAGCCTGCCATACAGCCGGCAAACAGCGCTGGCGAGAAATCTCCGGCGACACCTCCGTTGGTGGCCGATGCGGTGCCCACGGCTTTCACCATCATCACTCCGGCCGTGACAAGCAACAGAATTACCGGTGCTGATGTCATTGAAAACATCAGGCTGCCGTTGAGCACGCTGTCGGGATGGCCGTTGATGATTGCGCGCATCACTTCATAACCCTCGCCATACATGGCCGGGAATATCAGTATCAATCCTCCGGTGATAAGACCGGCAATCACTGCGCGCGACCAGCGCGACTTTATCGATGTGTACCATCGTCCCAGCACCGACACTATGCTTGAATAATATGCCGAATACAGTCCGCAGAAAAGCCCGACAAGCACCACGTAGCCATATTGCGACGGCTCGATGGCTCCGGCGAAGCTTAGATCGGGCGTATAGCCCGAGAGAGCGTAGGCAGTGAGCCCCGACGTGATGCAGGTAATGGCGAGAGCTACGAAATTGGCCGTGGTGAGAGGCAGCGCGAGTACCTCGATGGTATAGAACATACCGCCTACAGGTGCCTTGAATATCGCCGCTATACCGGCTCCCGCTCCGCAGCATATTATCACTCTCAACTGCTGCGGTGAAAGTCCTGCCCAGCGGGCGAAATTGCTGCCGATAGCGGCTCCGGTGGTGGCTATAGGACCCTCGGCACCGGCCGAACCGCCGAATCCGAGTGTGATTGAGCTGGCGATTATTGGGGATATTATCATGGATGGCCGCAGATCAAACCGACCCTCGATGAGGCGCCGCTTTACAAGATCGGATCCATGGGAAATATTCTGATGTATCACATACCGCATGAAAGCCACCGTGATAAGCAGTCCGGCCACCGGTATCAGTATGAGTGAATAATCGGGCAATGCAGGCAACAGATGGCGGGTGAGCAGATGGTTGATCGTCCTCACGAGCCACTTGAGCACAAATGCGCCCACACCGGTCACCAGCCCCACCGCAATGAGTACCGCTATCACGTAGACGCGCTCCGGTATATGGTTGCGCGCCCATGTTACCACTTGATTCTGAGCAGAATTATCCATATTATCCATGAAATTTCAACGCCGCGACAGGCCTGCGGGTTCATTTTCCCGACAAATTTAATAATATATGTTAACAAAAGGACAATTCGCATGACTTTTTACCCGCCCCCCGATGAAAAAGAGCTAACTTTGCACGCAACTAATAAAAACACTTAACTATGACCAATGTCCTTACAGGTCTTGCCCGCCGCGGTGCATTGAAATTCGGTGGTGACCGCCCGGCTCTCGCCGCCCCCGACAACGGCGGCGAATGGCACGACATAGCATGGAATAATTTTGCCGACGACGTCGACGCGGCCGCCTGTGCTCTGGTAGCCCTCGGCGTGAAAGCCGGTGACCGCGTGGCTACCTTCTCGGCCAACCGCCCGCAGAACCTCGTCACCGATATGGCTTGCTACAACATCCGTGCCGTCTCGGTATCGATCTATGCCACCAGCAGCCTCGATCAGGTTGCCTACATCATCAATGATGCCGGATGCGAAGTGCTCTTTGCCGGCAACTATACCCAATACCGCATAGCCCGCGAGGCAGCAAGCATGTGTCCCTCACTGCGCCATATCGTGGTCATCAAGAAGATTACCCCTGATCCCGACGACACCATCACCATGCTCTGGGACGATTTTATAGCCGAGGGACTGAAAGCTTCTCAGGAAGTCAGAGACGAAGTCACGAAACTCACCGAAGCATCGTCGCCCGACGATATCGCCACTCTCGTCTACACCTCCGGCACCACCGGCGAGCCCAAGGGAGCCGTACTTCCACATTCATGCTTCAACGCATGCTTCCAAAGCCATGTGGAGCGCCTGACGATGCTCGACAGCAATGATACGTCTATGGCATTTCTGCCGCTGAGCCATATTTTTGAAAAAGCATGGACCTACTTCTGCCTCTACTCGGGCATAAAGGTGAGCGTAAACCGCGATCCCAAGGAGATACAGGCGGCCATACAGATAGTGCGCCCCACATGCATGTGCTCCGTGCCCCGCTTCTGGGAAAAGGTCTACACGGCGGTTCAGGAAAAGATCGCCGGGATGAATCCGGTGGTGCGTGCCCTCACCCGCCACGCGCTGAAAGTGGGACGCCGCTACAATCTCGATTACCGCCGCCGCGGGCTCAAGGCTCCCGCCATGCTGGCGTGGCAATATGGTTTCTTCAACCGCACCATCTTCGCCAAACTGCGCGCCGCCATAGGTATCGACAACGGCAAGATTTTCCCCACGGCCGGAGCTCCGGTATCGGCCACGATAGCCGAATTCTTCATATCGTGCGGCATAAATATCGTGGTAGGCTACGGACTGTCGGAGACTACAGCCACAGTCAGCTGCTATCCCGACGTAGACTATGAGATAGGCACCGTGGGCACGCCCATACCGCGCGTGGAAGTGAAGATAGGCGACAACAGCGAGATTCTCATCAAGGGCCCCACCGTGATGCGCGGCTATTACAACAAGCCCGAGGCCACAGCCGAGGCTTTCACTCCCGACGGATGGTTCCGTACCGGCGACGCCGGATTTATCGACTCCACAGGCGCCATTACCCTCACAGAGCGCATCAAGGACCTTTTCAAGACATCCAACGGCAAATATATCGCTCCTCAGGCCATCGAGACACGTCTTACAGAGGACAAATACATAGAGCAGATCGCTGTGATAGGCGACGAGCGCAAATTCGTGAGCGCCCTCATCGTGCCCAATTTCCCCGCACTCCGCGAGTGGGCCGACAAAAACAGCGTGAAGTATGCCGACGACAATGAACTGGTGCTCGACAACTCGGTCAACAACATGATAGCAGCCCGCATCGAGGAGCTTCAGAAAGGATTTGCAGGTTACGAGAAAATCAAGAAATTCGCCATCCTTCCACGCGAATTTTCTATGGAACTCGGCGAGCTGACCAATACGCTCAAGATGCGCCGCAAGATCATTCACGAACATTTCAACGACATTATCGAAGAATTTTACATATGAAAGTAGCTATAGTAGGCGCCAGCGGCGCCGTAGGCCATGAATTTCTCCGCGTGCTCGACGAGCAGAATTTCCCCATCGATGCCGAAGGCGGTCTGCGCCTCTTCGGCTCGAAACGCAGCGCAGGCTCATCGATAGAATTCCGCGGCCGGGAATATGTCATCGAGGAGCTGACCGAGGAGAGCGACTTCTCGGGCATTGATTTCGCATTTACATCGGCCGGAGCCGGCACATCGCGCCGCTTCGCCGACGTCATCACCCGTCACGGCGCTCTGATGATCGACAACTCCAGCGCATTCCGCATGGACGATGACGTGCCTCTGGTAGTGCCAGAAGTTAACGGCGACGACGCCTTCAACGCTCCCCGCGGCATTATCGCCAACCCCAACTGCACCACTATAATTCTCGTTGTCGCGCTCAAGCCCATCGCCGATATCGCTCCCCTCACCCGCGTGCATGTAGCCACCTATCAGGCCGCAAGCGGTGCCGGAGCTGCCGCTATGGACGAGCTTATCGAGCAGCACCGCGCCATGCAGGCCGGCGAAGAGCCCAAGGTTGAGAAATTCGCCCACCGGCTTGCCTTCAATCTCATCCCCCACATCGACGTGTTTACCGACAATGACTACACCAAGGAGGAGATGAAGATGTATAACGAGACCAAGAAAATCATGCACGCCCCAGGGCTCGACGTCAGCGCCACCTGCGTGCGTGTGCCCGTGATGCGCGCCCACAGCGAAGCCGTGTGGGTCGAGGCTGAAAAGCCCCTTACAGTCGATGCGGTGCGCGAGGCATTCAACGCCGCTCCCGGCCTCGTGGTGGTCGACAACCCCGGCGAGATGCTCTACCCCATGCCCAAGGACGTAACGGGACAGGATCCCGTATATGTAGGCCGTCTGCGCGAAGATCTTTCGCAGAAAGGCGGAGTGACATTCTGGCTCGTAGGCGACCAGATTAAGAAAGGCGCCGCCCTCAATGCCGTCCAGATCGCCCAATACATCCTCGCCCGACGAAAATAATTCCGTGCCACAGGCGTGTAAATACCAAGAAAGGCCGTTCACAGCGAATCGGCCTTTCTGCGTTTTACAAGACTATTGAAAACATCAACGGGCTGTCGTCTCGACAGCCCGTTGATGCTTTAACCTTAAATCTAATACCATGAAAACACAGTGCAAATGTTAGTAACTATACTTTAATAACATGTCGCGCAGGAAATGGTTCACATCCGGTGGAAATTTTTTACAATTCCACTCAGTATTCAAGAATATTGCTGTCCGATAAAACTTAATATCCGATGGAACGCCCTCATTGGCATGTATTACGGTATGAACCTTAATGCCGCCTTTCTTTTTGCCGG